>JAYVWH010001022.1:0-6722 GCA_043786265.1 Kofleriaceae bacterium
TGGCCATCGAGTCGTACTGCTCCTTCGTGAAGTCGTACGCGAGGATCGTGTGGCCGTTGATCTTGCACGCCTTGACGTCGCGCTTGGGCCCGTACTTGCCGCTCTGGTAGACGTTCGGGTTCTGCTTCGCGTCGCCCTTGTTGCACATCTCGACGCCGATCGAGTTCGTGTTCCATTCACCGGCGTGATAGCCCATGAGGCCGAGATCGAGCGTCTGATAGATGGTGCCGTCGTTGTCGATCAGGAAGTGACACGACAGGCCGCGCTCGTTCTGCAGCACGGTGAAGCACATGTCGGCGGTGTTGCAGCCATCGTGATGCAGCACGAACTGGCGCACGACGCTCTTCACCGCATCGAGCGGCGGGTTGTTGTTGTAATGACGTAGCGGGCCGCGGGTCGAGTAGCGCTTCGTATACGGGTGCGGCAGGTTGCCGTACGGAACGCCGCCGGGCTTGCACACCGGGTTGGGTTCCTGCTCCGTCGGCAGGCAGTACTCGCGGGTCGCGTCCCAGTATGGCGGCTCGCGAAAATTGATCACGGGCGCGTCGATATGAAACGTCTGCCCCGCGATGATCACGTTCCCCGATGTGCGTCTCATCGCAGCCTCATTCTGTCAAAAACCTCATCTCCGTCGAGCCAATCCTGACGTTCGCGCCGTGCTGGAGCGCCATTTCGGTGACCCGTGCGCCGTTGATGTAGGTGCCGTTCGTGGAACCGCGGTCGTACAGCTGGCAGTTCCCGTTCGGATCCATGCCGATCTGCGCGTGCTGGCTCGACGTGAAGCCGTCCTCGATCAGGAGGTCGCAGCCGGGCTGCTTGCCGATCATGAAGCCGTTGCGCAGCATGTGGCGCTCGCCGGTGCGCGGACCGTTCATGATCAACAGCGCGGGGATCGGGCGACCATTCGGCAGAAACCCCGGCGCAGCGGCAGCGCCTTTCTGCTTCTTCTGCTTCTTGGGTTTGGGCGCCGGCAGCGCCATCTGCGGCTGCATGCCCGGCGACATCCCCGGATGGATACCGGGATGCACCGCGCGATGCGCGTGCTGCTGCGCCTTGGTGATGAAGAAGCCAATCACGCCGAGCGTGACGACTGCACCCACGAGGATGCCACCGACGAGGAGTAGCCAGCCGACGAGGCCGCGGCCGCCGTCGGCCTTGTACTGCAGGCACATGTCGTTCGCGCAGTGACCGGTCGTGCAGTCATTGCCGCCGCAGGTCGGAGACGGGACCTTGCTCTCGTTGATGGTCGTGGTCTCGGTGCGACCCACAAGGACAACCTTGAGCTTCTTGCCCGCGACCTCGTCCTCGGCACCGACGAAGTATGTGAGCACGTACTGCCTGGCGATCTCGTCGTGAAGCTGCTCGAGCGCGGCCTTCCATGAATCGGGCGCCGCCTTGCGCACCCAGCGGAACGTGCCGAGCGACTGCTTGGATAGCTCGCCGAGCGCGAGCATCGGCCGCCGAATGTCGGACGCGGAGAATGCGATCGTGTGAATGCGTACGCCTTCTTTCGCCGCGCGCAGGCCGGTGCGCGTGACGCGATCGCGATCGGCCGCCATGTCGCGGCCATCGCCGATCACGACGACGATCTTGCGCAGCGGACGACCTTCCGGCGTGGTCTTCGCGCGCTTGAGCAGCATGAGCGCGCGATCGAGTGTGTCGAGCAGCGCCGGATCCCCGACCGAGCTGTCGGTCGCGAGCTGCAGCTTGCCGCGCAGTGCTTTTGCCGTCGACAGCTTGCCGACCGACACCGCCTCGCCGTACGGCAGCACGATCATCTGGGTACTGTCGGGCAGGGCGCCAAGCAGGTCGCGATCAAGTGCGTCGGCGATCTGCGGTAGCGCGTCTTGATAATCGAGAGTGGCCTGCACGAGCACGACGACGGCGGTCTCGCTCGGCGTGCCCGCGTACGCACCGAGCGCGAACGGCGCTTTGAGCTCGCTCGAGCCGAGGTAGAGCTTGATGCTCTTCGCATCGCTGGCGAGGTCGAGTTGCTGGCCACCCAGGGTCTGCGCCGACAGGTACACGCGCAGGCGCAACCCGGTCACGGCGGCCGGTTCGAGGTCGACGCGGTCGATGACGGTGCGATACGAGTGACGTGTCTCGTCTGCGTCCTGCGCATGCGCCGCGCTCGCACCGAGCACGAGCATGGCGACGACGAGGGCCCTCACGCCCACGAAGGTACTACGCCTATGCGGGAAGTCGGAACCGGTACAGCACGGGCACGAAGGTCAGCAGATCTAGCTCCGCGGTCACCGTGCCGTTCGTCCAGTTGTTGATGACGAGCGGCAGGCCGTTCGGGCCCATCCGATCGGAGATGATGCCGATATGATCCGGTCCCGAGCGGCTCGGGAAGGTGTCCATCAAGATGATGTCGCCCGGGCGAAGTGGGTCGTCCGGGTCGTCCAGCTTCGCGGTGTGCTGCTCCCAATGCTTCTTGAAATAAGGTAGCAGCGTTCCGACGCGGCGCTGGTCGATGTTTGCGTCGGGCCCACGGCGGATCATCGGGAACGCGGCGCGTCGCTTCGCGATGTCCTCGTGGAGATCCTTCTGCAGATCGAGGCCCGCGTTGCGAACCGCGCGGATGATGACGTCCGTACACACGCCCATCGTCCGATCGACGTCGCCGCCGGGGTACTTCAGCGTGATGTAGCTCTGCGCCTTCTCCGTGTACGCGTCGGCGTTGATCACCGTCTTCTTGGCACCGATCAGAATGTCGAGTGGATCGGGGATGCCGTCACCGTCGTGATCCTTGCCGGCGTGACCCTCCGACACCCGGGCGGCAGCGAGCAAGGGCTGGAGCTCGGCGCGGTCGCCGGGGCGCAGCGACAGCTCGTGCGTGCCGACGACGAGGGTCGTGCTGCCGCCGAGCGGGTACGCCTTGCGGGGGTGGCCGTCAATCGACAGGATGACGACGCCGTGGTCGCGGTCGACCGTCGCGCTGACCCGCTCGGCCGCGAGGTCGGCGGGCAGGGCGAGCTGCACCTGCTCGTCGAGGTCGGCGAAGATGCCTTTGTCGGATACTCCCAGGCACGACTCGGCCTTGTGGGTTGGGGGAACCGTGGCCCCCGCAGCGGGATCGACCAGGCGGGCCACGGCGGCCTGCGGCATCGGCTGAGCTTCGCTGGGTGTGCCGCAACCACCCGAGATCACGAGGGCGATCACCGCCAAAAATCGGGAACCGTGGGGGATGGTCGGTGTCATAGCGCTACGTGGAGGCACGTTTGGGCCTCCCTTCAACGTTGAGACACTCGAACGGTTGATTCCATTGCAGGGTTCTGAAATGTCTTCTACCGTTCGACTCCTACGGAGGATCTGATGAGCGTCGATTTCTCGTCCTGGCCGCGTGATCAAGAGCAGTCGTTCGTTGTCTACGAGCAGCGGGCGAACGAGTCGACTCGCAAGGCCATCAGTATTGGTGGCATCGCGGGCGCCGTGTGGCTGGTGCTCCTCGTCGGCGTCTACTTTGGTGTGACGCCCGAGCACAAGGACATGACCAAGGGCATGAACATGGACAACCTCACGAAGAAGTCGAGGAAGCCGGCTTCCAGTGACACTCCGGCGCCGGCACCCGCCGCCGCGCCTGCGGCTGCCCCGGCTGCTGCGCCTGCGACTGCCCCGGCCGCTGCGCCTGCAACTGCGCCCGCCGCCGAGGCCCCTGCCGCCGCGCCGGCAGCAGCGCCCGCCGCCGACAAGAAGTAGTCGCGCTGTTGCGCTGACCGACGCGACGCTCCCTCGCCGGGCGTCGTTTTGCGTTTCGGCGTTTCGAACGGGCCGGATCGTTTACGTTACGGCCGACGTGGGTGACGGTGGCGCAATACATCACGCTGCCGTGAGAGCTCTCCCGGGGACTCTTCTGCTCGCTGCGTGCTCCGGCAACGCCAAGCCGGCGCCGCCCGTGGCCCACGACCGTATCGCCATCGTCGCCGCCGAGCGTGGCCCGCAGGGCGCGCGGCTGGTCGCGATCGACGAGCGCGGCGACCGCCAGTTCGATCTACTCGAGGTCTCCGATCAGCTGTCGCGCGATTCGCATCCCACGCTGTCCCCCGACGGTAAGTGGGTCGTGTTCGCGTCGAGTCGCGGTCGCGCGATCGCAGAGACGAGCCTGTGGATCGCGAGGCTCGAACCCAACGCGGTGCCGCGCCGGCTCACCGATGGTGTCGGAGTCGAGAGCCATCCGGTGTGGACGCACGACGGTGCCGCGGTGGTGTTCGCATCGACACGCGACGGCGGGGACTTCGATCTCTTCGAACAACGCATCGACCATGGCATCGCAACGGCGCCGCCGCGGGAACTGACGAGCGCGCCCGGCCACGAGGTCACGCCGGCCGTGACATCGGACGGGACGATCTTCTATGCGGCGATCACGCCGGGAACAGGCGGCCAGGTCGAGAGCCACCTCGAGGCACGCGCGCCGGACGGGACGATCACACGCGTGACCGACGGGCCGGCGGATGCATCGCCCGCGCTGTCGGCCGACGAGCGGACCTTGGCCTTCGCGCGCCCGGTCGTGCACGAGGCCGGGCCCGACGCGGAGCTGTGGACGATGCCGCGCAACGGAGCGGCGATCACGGCGACAGTGCTCGTCGATCTGCCGCTCACCGACGAGAGCGGGCCCGTGTGGTCACCCGACGGTCGCTACGTGTTCGCGACGTCGGTGCTCCGCGGCGCGCAGGGCAACCCGGTGTTCTCCTCGGTGATCGTGATCGACACGCAGGAGCGACCGCCGCATGCACGGTTGCTGCAGGACCGCACCGGAGCCAATGCGCGCCTCACGCCCGCGATCACGCGCACGCGCCTCGACGCTGCGGCGCTCGCCGCCAATCCAGAGTACCTTCCGGAGCTCGCTCGCATCATGGCCGCGGCGATGGCGCAACAACGCGAGCCCAGCTCTCCATGATCCGTATCGTCCCTCTCGTCGCTCTCCTCGGATGTTCGTCGCCAGCGACACCGGCGCATCCGGCGGCGGCTGCAGCGCCGCTGTCGCTCGCGAAGGACCAGCAGATGCTGACCATCCCTGCCGGCAAGTTCATCGCGGGCTCGACCCCCGAGGAACGATCCGCCGCGTACGACGACTACAAGAACACGAGCGGTCATGACACCGCACGAGAGAGCAAGTGGTTCGATAGCGAGGACGATCGCCACACCGAGCTGTTGCCAACGTTCCAGATCGATCTGATGCCGGTCAATCAGGCCGAGTACGCCGAGCTCGTGCTCACCGGTCTCGCACCCGCCCCGACGATGGACGAGGCGACGTGGAACGCGCAGGGGTTCGTACAGGACTGGGCAAGCGTCTCGCGCTTTCTATGGAAGGACGGCGCGCCACCGATCGGCCGCGAGGAACACCCCGTCGTGCTTGTCACGTGGCAGCAGGCAGCGAGCTACTGCGAGTGGCGCGGCAAGCTCGCGGGGCACGCGCGACGCCTGCCGACCGAGGCCGAGTACGAGAAGGCGTCGCGGGGCGAGCAGGGTCTCGCCTATCCGTGGGGCAACACCTACGACCCCGACAAGCTCAACAGCGCGGTGACCGGGCCGCGTGACACAACCCCGGCCGGGCAATTTCCCGCCGGCGCGAGTCCGTTCGGAATGCTCGACGCTGCGGGCAACGTGTTTCAGTGGACGTCGACGGAGTTCGCGGCCGGCAAGATGACCGTCAAGGGGTCGGCGTGGGAGGACTTCGGCGGGGTCGGGCGCGCGGCATCGCGTCACGGCCGGCCGGTCGGCGCGCGTCACGTGATCGTCGGATTTCGCTGCGCGGCATCGGGATGACATCGACTAGCGATGTGACACGTTGGCGCGAGGGGCGCATGGATTCGCCAGTGCGACTGGACGCAGACCCACGACCGGCGCGGGCACGATGGTGTCGCAGACGCCAGGCGTCGCATGGTGGGGCGCCGCGGTCACGACGCTCGCACCCGTCCTGCAGTAGTCGATTCACTACGCACCGCCCTTCGGCGGTGCTGCGCGGTCCGGCAAAGCCGAACCTTGCTAGTTTGAATCTTGCCAGCGCAGGAGGACCTTGCCGGTCGCCTGCTTGGTCTCGAGGAACGCGTGGGCCGAGCTCACGTCGGTGGCCTCGAACACCTTGCCAACGTGCGGCCGCAGGCCCATCGCCTCGACGTCCGTCAGCGACTTGGTCAGCTTCTCCATCCACGTAGGATCGCGCAGCACGTGGAGCGCGTTGAGCGCGTAGATGCCGGTGTTCACATCGAACAGCTTGAGGACGCTGATCCGGGGCGTGCGCAGGGCGGCGAGGACGATGCGCGGGATGTTGCGCTTGCCGTCCTTCACGCCCGAGGTCATGCCGAGGCACACCATGCGCCCGGTCATGCCGAGCCGTGCACGCTGCCAGTTGATCTCCGCGCCGCCGCTCGCGTTGAGGATGAAGTCGTAGCCGCGCAGTGATTCCGTCGCGCGAAACTCCTCTCGCGTATAGGCGATCGCGCCGAGCTCTTCGATGAAGCCCTTCTTATGCGCGCTCGTGGTGAGGCCGGTGACCTCGGCGCCCGCGTAGCGCGCCATCTGGATCGCGAGCACGCCGACACCGCCGGTCGCACATTCGATCAGGACGCGATCGCCTTTGCGCACGCGCGCCATCTCGAACAGGGCGAGTTGCGCGGTGAAGTAGTTGACCGGAATCGCCGCGCCCTCCGCGAGGCCAACGCTCTCGGGCAGCTTGAACACCTGGCGCGCAGGAATCGTCACGTGCGACGCGTAGCCAC
>JAYVWH010001023.1:0-4037 GCA_043786265.1 Kofleriaceae bacterium
GGCGAGATCCTTCAACCGGTCGGAACTGGTCATGCCGGAGGCGAGCTTGAGCTCGACGAGGTCCTTCACGCTCAAGACCATAAGGCCCTCGCCGCGAACCGCAACACCAGGATCTGGGAAGCGCACCGCCTTTGGCTTCCCATCGCCCGGATAGTCTCCGGTCAACAGGACATCAATTTTCACGTTGAATTCGGTGTCGCGCAAACCTTTCGAGCCGGGGAATTTCTCGACCCACCCGAGGCCGAGATGTTTCGCCTTGAACGTGGCAAGGCCGTCCGCGGTCATCAGCACGTCGATATCCGTGGTGGTGCGGACATAGCCGTGCGCGTTCAACGCCATTGCCCCCGCGATCGCGTACGGAATGCCGTCGCTCTCGAGCGTGGCGCACAGCTTGCGCATCGCCTTGTGAACCTCGTCGAGCCCCATGAAGAACCTCTCGGCGAACGTGACGCCGTCCCAGAAAGCACGCGACTGTTGTGGCGTGAGCGCCATCCAGGTGATCATAGTGCACTTCTTGTCGCCCGCCGACCGAGAAGTCGGGGCATGCAGAATGCGTAGGACAGTGTCCGTGCGGCGGGCGTCGCGCTGACCATCATCTCGGGTTTCGCAACGCACGCGTTCGCGGAGCCCGCGCCCTGCGACACCGCGTGGCACGCATCGATGCAGACCGATGTCGGCGATCCGATCATATTCCGCGGCCTTCAGATCGGGCTCGGTGTTCGACCGCCAAGACCGGGTCGCATCCATCACTTCCAGTTTCGCGCCTCTTACGTTCACCAGATCATTCCGAGCTTCTTCGTGGACTTCGATTCCCGGTGATGTCGCCCGATCCGAGTGGCTTTGGCGCGACCAAGACCGTGTTGCTCGGCACGTCGGCGCAAAACCCGACGCGAGGGTTTCGCCCTCGGACTGCGCTCCGTGCGATGGTCCGCCAATGGGTATCTCAGAGTCTTCGCGTCAGATGTTCCTCGTCGTTGCGCTTGTCGTCGCGGCCGGTTGTTCCAAGAAGGCCACAACAGCCGACCAGCCCCCCACGGGTAGCGCGTCGGGCAGCGGAAGCGCCGTCGCTCCGGCGTCGGGCAGCGGGAGCGGCGCCGCGATCGCTCCCGTCGAGCCTCCACCCGTTCCTGCCGCCAAATGCACGGGAATTCCGCAAGGCTTCAAGGGCAGCTGCGGCCACTGCCAAGAGTTCACCGGCTCCGGGTTCAAGGCCGATGGTTCGGAATACGGAGCGAAGGAGGGGTGTACCCGGGCGGGAAGCAAATTCTCGTCGACCGAGCGATGTCCGTCGGACAAGCTCATCGGCCGGTGCTTGGCCAACTGCGGGCAACCTTCCGAGCTCGTCACGTTCGAGTACCCCCTCGCGATCGAGGGGTACCCAAACGACGAGGCGTCGCGAAAGAAGAGCTGCGAGGAGGTGCCCGGACGATTCTGGATGGGCAAATAACCGGTTCGTTGCGACCGCTGCGCGACGAGGCGCGACGTATCGCGCGAGGCCGGGGCGCGGCGGCCCACGACCGAAACCGTGACGTACGGATCGCGACGCTGGCCGAGCACATGTGGCGGGCGCAGTACTCGCGATCCACGTCGACGTGCTCGCGCGGCGGTCGTCGTGTCGGCACGAACCGGATCGTCCCCCCTCGATCACGGCAGTCGGCGGCACGAAAACGAGAGGGGCGTCGGGCACCGGCCCCTACTGCATTCGATCGTATGATGCTGCGCACGTGAGCACCATCCTGATCGTCGACGACGAACGCGGCATCCGGTCGCTGTGCTCCGACGTGCTCACCCGGGCCGGCCACGAGGTCGAGGCCGTCGACTCGGCCGCCGGTGCGGTCGCGGCGGTCGGCCGCAAGAAGTTCCACCTCGTCCTGTGCGACATCAACCTGCCCGATCAGGACGGCGTATCGATCCTGCCCAAGTTGCTTGCCGGCGAGACGCCGCCGGCGGTGCTGCTGATCACCGCGTATCCGACGATCGACACCGCGGTCCGCGGCATGAAGCTCGGCGCGCGCGACTACATCGGCAAGCCGTTCTCTCCCGACGAGCTGCGCCTCGTGGTCCAGCGCGCCCTCGCCGAGGACGAGCTGAAGCGCAAGCACGGCGAGCTGACGAAGCGCCTCGCGTACGGCTCGATGATCGGCGAGTCGCCCGCGATGCAGCAGATGCGCGCGACGATCGACAAGGTCGCGCAAGCAGACGCGACGGTGCTGATCACGGGCGAGAGCGGCACGGGCAAGGAGCTGGTCGCACGCGCGCTTCACTTCGCAGGCCGCCGTGCCGGCGGTGCGTTCATTCCGGTCAACTGTGGCGCCCTCGTCGGGACGCTGCTCGACAGCGAGCTGTTCGGTCACGTGCGCGGCGCGTTCACCGGCGCGGATACGTCGAAGCGCGGTCTGTTCGTCGCGGCCGACGGTGGCACGTTATTCCTCGACGAGATCGGAGAGCTGCCGATCGACCTGCAGCCGAAGCTGCTGCGCGCGCTCCAAGATGGCGAGATCAAGCCGGTCGGCGGGACCGCGTCGATCCGCGTCGATGCCCGCGTGATCGCGGCGACGAATCGCACGCTCGGCGATCAAATCACGGCCGGCGCGTTTCGTGAGGATCTGTACTACCGGCTCGCCGTGATCACGATCGAGGTCCCTGCCCTGCGCAACCGCCCCGGAGATATCCCCCTGCTCGCGCGGCACTTCGCCGAAGAGGCAGCACTCCGCGCCGAGCGTGGACGCATGATGCTGACCGATGCCGCACTCGCGCACCTCGCGTCGCACACGTGGCCCGGCAACGTGCGCGAGCTCGAGAACACGATCGAGCGCGCGGTGATCCTCGCCACAGGGGATGTGCTCGACGTCGCCGACGTCGCGGGTCCGCGACAGACCTCGAACGCACCGTCGCTGACGACGTTCACTGGCGACCACGTCCCGACACTCGACGAGCTGGAGCGCGCGCACATCCTGAAGGTGCTCGAGCTGTGTGAGGGCCAGAAGACGAAGGCGGCCCAGATGCTCGGCATCAACCGCACGACGCTGTGGAAGAAGCTGCGCCAGTACGGTCTCGACGCCGAGTAGCTCACACGCGAAGGGCGGCGAGCGCGGCCTGCATGTCCTCGGGCAGCGGCGACTCGAACGACATGTGCGCGCCGGTCGCCGGGTGATCGAACGCGAGCGTTGCCGCGTGCAGGGCCTGGCGCGCGAGCTTCGCAGCGACATCGGCGAGGAGCTCCGTGCGTGGCTTGTGGCCGTAGACCGGATCGCCGACGAGCGCCCAGCCGTGATCGCTGGCGTGTACACGGATCTGGTGCGTGCGACCGGTCTCGAGTCGAAACCGCACGAGCGCGGCCTCGGCAAGCTTGGCCTCGACCTGCCAGTGCGTGACGGCCGACTTGCCGCTCGAGACCTTGCTCGAAAACTTCTTGCGATGAACCGGATGCCGGCCGTAAAGCGTGCGCAACGTGCCCGTCCCGAGCGGCGGCGGCGGCGCGGCAATCGCGAGGTAGGTTCGCTCGAGTCCGCCCGGCTCCCCCCGGCTCTTCGCGGCGAACGCGGCGGTCAGCGCGGCGTGCGCGCGCGCGGACTTCGTCGCGACCATGACGCCGCTCGTGTCCTTGTCGAGGCGATGCACGATGCCGGGGCGCAACACGCCGCCGATGCCCGACAGATCCTTGCAGTGGTGCAGCAGCGCGTTGACGAGTGTGCCGGTCGCGTGGCCCGCGGCTGGATGCACGACCAGGCCCGCAGGTTTTTCGACGACGATGAGGTCGGCGTCCTCGAACAGGATCGCCAGCGGAATCGCCTCGGGGAGAACCTCGAGCGGCGTCGGTGCCGGGACACGCACGTCGATCGCATCGCCGGCGCGCACGCGCAGCGACTTGGCCGCCACGACCCCGGCCACGCTGACATGGCCGTCTTCGATCAGCCGCTGCACCTGCGCGCGAGAGAGCGCGGCCACGTGGGCTGCAATGACAGCGTCCAGGCGTCCGCCCGCCTGCGCAGTGTCGACGACCAGCTGATATCGCGACTCGCCCCCAGCGGGCGCGT
>JAYVWH010001024.1:0-2194 GCA_043786265.1 Kofleriaceae bacterium
CAACACGTGTGTGGACTCCGCCGGCGATGCGTACGACGGGCGGGGCCAGCCGCGGCCGAACCCCTGCGCGAGCGCCGCGAGCGGCGCACCACCAAACGGGAATGGCGTCTGCCCGAGCGCATCAAGAATCGTCGGAACGAGGTCACTGGCCTCCGCGCCCTCATCGACGATCGTGCCGCTCGGGTAGCGCGCCGGATCGTGAATCACGAGCTCGTGATCGTCCGCGACGACGAGCAGCGTGGTGTCCCACAGGCCCCAAGACTTCAGCTGCCCGATCACGCGGGCGAGCTGTGGCCCCTGCTCTGCCGTCGTGTCGGCGAACAGAAACAGCGGCTTGTCACGGGACCGCTCGAGGGTCGCGAGCACCGAATCCACTGTTGCGTCCGCGACGAGGACCGCCTGGAGCTTCGCTGCGGTCGCGATCGCCTTTCCGACAGCGGCGCGATCGACGTCGACCCACTCGAACTGGCGGAACGTCACGCTCGCACGCGCGAGCTCGTCGAACGCCGGATCGCCACGCAGCCCCGTCCGCTTCCAAAGCAACACGTGGTTGACCGCAGGCGCCTTCGGCAGCGCCACAGGCTCCGGGCCATGAATCGTGATCCGCGGATGGACGAGCCGCGCGCGCGGGCAGTCACGCGCGAGCAGTGACAGCCGCACAATCTTGCCAGCGATCGCTGACAGATCGACCCGGTCTTGATCCCCGGCGAGCAGGCCACCCACGAACTTCTCATCGCCTGCGCGCGCACCTACCTCGACGAGGCACGGTGCCGCGACCTGTGCAACGAGATGCGCTCCCTCCGGCACGATCACGTACCAGGTCAGACTCGCGTGATCGGCCAGATCGATTGCATCCGCGCTCGCATCGAACGTCGCTGCTGCGAGCGGATCCTGATCTGCGGACGGGTGAATCGCGCCCGCGCGCAGCCACGACAGCGCCACACGTTCCTTACTCTTGCCGAGTGTCTGTAGCGTGATCGCGTTCTCGCCCGGGACGAGTGCGTCCTTGTCGACGCGGACGCCGATCGTCTGCCACCCAGTCTCGAGCGGGACGCGAGACATCTTGCCAGCCTTGCGCCCGTTGACGCGGACCTCGAGCGCGCCATTGTCGTCCTCGGCGTGAACGCGCAGCGTCAGCTGCGTCGGGGCGGTCTGCTCGCGAACAATCGGCAGCTCGAGCGTCGCAAGCTTGTTAGCGACGGCCCCGCGCTCACCGCCGACTCGCGCACCGAGCTGCCACTGCGGCTCCGGCATGCCGAACCGCGTGAACCTCGCGAACCCGATCGTGCGCGCGTCGATCACCACCTCGTTGTCGATCCCACGGTGCGCGGTGTGGCGGTTGTCGACGAGCTTCCAGACAGTATGCTCGGAGCGCGTTCCCGTCGCGGCGTCGTCGCGCGCGCTGGCCGCATCGGTCGCGCGCACATCGAGGTGCCCCGACTGCGGTGCCGTCGCCGGCACGGACTCGCGAGGCTTTGCGCGGTCGCCCTTGCAGCCCGCGACGAGCAGGACGGCGAGTATGGGGTGAGACACCTTCACTTCTACTTATGCCTCAGCGGTTCGAGAGCCCTGAGTATAAGTGAAGGTGTCTGACCCTTCACGCGACGTCTATCGCGTCTTCGATCTGCATGCCGGGTGCGAGCTTGGCCGCGGCGATCAGCGCCTCGTCGCGCGCATCCTCGTCGCCAGCGATTCCGGTGATCACGATGCGATCCGGCGAGCACGAGACGCGCACGTTACCGATGCCACCGACTGCGACGATCGCTTTGTCGATCTGGGCGGCGAGGCCCTCCAAGTGGTCGCCCGCGTGCGGTTCACCGGTGGCGAAGCCCAGCTCTTCGGCGAGCGCCGCGATGTCGGATGGCCACGCGATCGACTGTCCCACCGCGGGTGGCGGCACGTCGCTCCACAAGTCATGGGCGGCCTCGACCATCGCGTCGATCGACGCGGGCGATCCGCCCTCGGCGCGCAGAGCTACGATCTGGCGGAGGACGCCCTCGAGCTCCTCGGAGGCGTTCGGTGCGGACATCAGCGCTTCGATCCGTCGTTCTTGTCGCCCTTGAGCTTCGAGAACGGGCTGTTGGTGAATCCGGAGACGCCCCAGTTCTCGGGCGGCGGACCATCGTTGCGCGGACCGTCGTTTCGCGGACCATCAGTCCGCGGACCGCGATCATCGCGGCGCGGACCGCGATCG
>JAYVWH010001025.1:0-4932 GCA_043786265.1 Kofleriaceae bacterium
GGTAGTCCTCCGTCGTCACACCACGCAGGGTCAACGGCCGTTCACAGCCACCCCGGGATTGGCACGTGGGTGCGGGTACTTGCGACCGTTGAATGCCTCGCCGGCCGCCGCGTCCATCTGGCATCTGCCTCGCACTACTGCTCGGCATACTCACGCTGCCGGATCTTGACGGACGGCCACGCAGCGCGGGGGGCCACCGAAGCATGTTGCTTCGGTGGCTTTGTTTTTTCGGCGACGCTACATTCAACGAGTGAACTGGCTCGCCATCGTTCTTGCGCTCGCTGCCTGTCGCGGCGCGCGCGGGCCGTCGACACCGGCGGCCGATGGCGTGCGCTCGTATCTCCGCGCGCTCAAGTCCAACGATCCGCACGACGCGTACGCTCTGCTGTCGTCCGACGCGCGCAAGAAGCTGAGCTACGACGAGTTCGCGCTGCAATGGAAGCAGACCGAGCAGGAGCGCATGTGGCAGGCGAACGTCCTCGAGGACAGCCTCAAGGGCAACCCGGACGTCGGCGAGCGCGCGCTCGTCAGCTTCAGTGACGGCAAGCTCGTGCAGCTCGAGCGCGAGGGCAAGACCTGGCGTCTCGAGAGCGAGCTCGTCAGCCGCTCGCGTGCAAAGCGTCCTCGGGATGCGATCCGCCTGTTCGCCGATGCGGTCGCCGCGCGCGATGTCAGCGGCGCGCTCAATGTCCTGACTCAGCGCCGCCGCGAAGGTCTCGCGAAGCAGATCGAGGGCTTCATCTCGGGCCTGTCGAAGCACGTGTCCGGACCGCTCGACGAGTTCGGTGAGCGCGCCGAGCTGCGCTGGGACGAGAACGGCATCCGCTACCGCCTCGTGCTCCGCAAGGAAGACGACGAGTGGCGCATCGATGACATCTACATCCGCCCGACGCCCAAGGACGAAGACACCGACAAGGGTGGCGACGTCGAGGGCGCGTCGCCCGACCCGTTCTAGCTCGGTGCGCGGCTTCACCGCGCGAATCGCGTCGGGCCCCACGCTCGCTTCGTCCTCATCGTAGAGGTGTACGGTGGACGACCCCGTTCGGATCTACGGTGAGATGGTCAGCGTCACAGCTGCAGACACCTTGATCCACAGGGTGCCGCCAGTCGCCGCACCGTCGTAGAACCAGCCGTCGACGGCCGCCTGGAGCGCCGCGTAGCTCGCACGCTCCGTGAGGGCGGTCGAGCCGTCGAGGACTCGCGATGGGGCGGCAGCGACCGCAATCACCTCGAACAGAGCTCCGTGCGTGAAGCGTGGAGTCATGCCCGGGTCGTACGTGAGAGACGTATCCGTATCTCCAATGACCGTTCCCCCGGGCGCGATTGCGGTGAGTACGCCCCCGTCGAACAAGCGGAACGTTGTCAGATTTCCTCCCGGTGCGACGCGCACGACGAGGATGCCAGTGTCGTTGCCGAACGAGTCGACCGCCACGTCACTTGTCGGCGCGAGCGTGTCTACGGTGTCGCGCAGCAGCGGCACGATGCCACCTCGTGCGATGTACAGCGGCAATGTCGCGAGGTCGGCTTGCACGGTGAGCGTCTGTCCACCCGTGATCTCTGCACCGGTCCACCAGTCGAGCCAGGTGCCGGGCGGCATCGTGACATCGCGTGACGTGGCCCCCGCGACGATCACCGGCGCGACGAACAGGTGATCGCCAAGCAGCCATTGATCCGACGGATGCTGGCCGAGCTCGGGATACGCGAGGCCGAACGGCCGCACGATCGGATAGCCGGTGATCGCGATCTGCGCCGCGTAGCTCCGCACGTAGGGGAATAATCGCATGTGGAGCCGCGCATACCGGCGATAGGTCTCGAGCGACTGCGCGTTCCGGCCGTTCGCGGTGGTGAATTCCCACGGCATGTCGTTGCTCGAGTCGCCGATCTGCATCGCGGGCCAAACGGTGTTTGCCATCACCCAGCGGAGCCAGGTCTCGTTGTTGGGCGGCGAACGGCGATAGCCACCGGTGTCGGACGCGGAGAACGGAAAACCAGACGCAGACAAGCCGATACCAAACGACAGCGCCGTCGGCAGTCCACCGACCGACTTGCTGCTGCTCCCCGCGATCGTGTCGCCAGCGCGCGACAGATCCGCCGCGAGGTCACCTGGCCAGACGATCGGCCCGAGCACCTGGTCACCCCACCGCCCCGTTCGCGTCAGCAGAAATGCACCGTCAGACGAGAGCGTCTCTCGATACACCTGGTGATAGAGCATCGTGTAGCCGTAGTGCATCGTGCGCTCGTCGCTTCCGTCAGCGAACTTCCACGGCACGCGCTGGCCGGCGAGGCCGAGCAAGATGTCCTCGCCGTAGTCGAGCTTGTAGCCCTCGACGCCGTACGTGTCCGTGTACGTCATGAGGTTCTGCTTCCACCACGCGTACGCATCGGGATTCGTGAAGTCGATCGGCTTGCCCCACTGGTTAATGGTCACGCCGGTCACCGGCGGGAAGAACCCGTGCTGCTGCGCGTAGTCGTGTTGCGCGGGCGCGGGATCCTGATCGTTGGTACCTGCCGCAACGTAGGGCGCGCTCCAGATTCCATAGCGCAAACCGGCCGCGTGGACCGCGTCGAGCATCGTGAGCGGCGCGGGGAACTTCGCCGGATCCCAGTCGAACGTGTTCACGCCGCTCGAGTAAGGACGGTCGAACCAGATCCCACTTGTCGCAAGGTCGCGCGTGCGGATCTGCTGGATGTCATCGACGACCTGCGCCTGATTTGTGTTCTCGTCACGCCACAGCAGCGGACCGTACGCCCACTCCGCCGGCAAGCCGGGAAAGCCGGTGACCTCGTGATACGAGCGCAGCACGTCGAGCGGCTGTTCTGCCGAGAATAGATACAGCTCGAGGCCCTGCTTGCTCGACGACGCGCCGGTGCCGAATGCGATGTCGACCTGCGAGTCGCTCGCGCGGGCGACGTCGAACACGCCCGGGTACTTACTTTTGGCGAACACGCCCCAGCCGCGCGTGCCGATCAACAGAGGCACCGGCACGTGGTTCTCGTTGTTGCTCGACTCGAGGGTCAGGTCGGCCTCGATCTGCGTTGGCCGTAGCTTGCCGCGATGCTCGACGCCGTCGGGCCACTCGCCGAGACCATAGAAGCCTTCCGTTCGATCGACGGTCGGCCGCACGCGCAGATATGCCACCGGATCGCCGCTGCCCCGCCCGATGAGAATCAGCGCAAAGTTGCCGGGTGCGCTCGGCGTGAGCTCGAGGGTTCCCGAGCCACCATCGAAGTCCAGCGCGAGCGACATGCCCTGCGGCGACGATGCGAGCACGCGCAGCTTGTCGAGCTCGTGCCACGCGAAGCCTTCGGGCGGTGCAGGCTTGTTGTCGACGAACAGGTAATACGGATCGAAGCTGGCGCCGCTGTCGAGGTCGTCGACCGTGCCGATCTGGAAGGCGCTTGCAGGAAACGTCAGCAGTGTCTTCGTGTCGCGCCGGAACAGGAGCGTGGTGCCATCGTCCGTCAGCGTGATCGTCGCGGGGCCCGACACCACCGGGACGGCGGACGGCCCGATGTTGTCCCCGCACGCGGCGAGCACCACGAGTGCCGCCCAGACGCGCACGCCTAGCCGCGCTTTCGACCGAAGAACGGAAGGCGATGACGCAGACCCCGGAGCTTGTCCATCGCGCCGAGCGTCGCGACCGGTGCCTCTTCCTTCGGGGCCAGCTCGATGCGCGGGGTGTCATCCTGCACGATCTGTGCGATCGGCGTCGCCGACGATGGATCGCCGGTGAGCACGCCAAGGCCCATGCCTGCACGCGCATCGGCGACGCTCTTCGCGAGCACGGTGTGCAGATCCTTGCGAAGCTGGACCTTCTTGAGCGTGGTGCCGATCTGGCGCGCCATCTCGCGTGTGGACGGGAACCGCGCCTCGGGCTTTGCGCTGAGAGCGCGCTGGATGATCGCGATGAACGGCTGCGGCACGTCCGGACGCAGCGGGCGCAGCGGCGGCACCATGCAGTCGCGCAGACGCGTGTACGTCTCGTAGTCGGTCGCGCCATCGAACAGCTTGCGGCCGACGAGTGCCTCCCATAGCACCGAGCCGCATGCGAACTGATCGCTCGCCGGCGCGGGCTTCTGTCCCGCAACGATCTCCGGTGCGAGATACGACATCTTGCCCTTCACGATGCCGGGCTCGGTGGTCTCGGTCGGGCGGTCGGGCGCGAGCGCGAGGCCAAAATCGATCAGCTTCACGAGACCGCGGTTGGTGAGCAGAACGTTGTGGGGCGAAACGTCGCGGTGAACGACCGAGGCCGGCGATCCATCGGGATTCGTACGCTCGTGTGCTGCCGCGAGGCCGCGAAGAATTCCGATGGCGACAGCTGCGACAAGCTCCCACCGCGTCTGCTCGCTGCGGCCGACGTGGTAGCGGATCCAGGTACCGAGATCGACGCCCTCGATCCACTCGAGGATCATGTAGTAGTTGCCGCGATCGTGGACGAAGTCGTGCACCTCGGCAACGTTCGGAGAGTGCAGCACCGATCCCAGGCGCGCCTCCTCGACGAACATCGCGACATACGCCGGCTGCAATGCGAGATTCTGGTGCATCTGCTTCACCGCGATGTCGCGAATGAATCCCCAGTCACCGCGAACGCGACCGTGCCAGACATCAGCCATGCCACCGCGACCGGCAACTTCGATGAGCTCGTATCGTCCGCCGACGATCAGCCCCGGTCTCGGCTCTTCAGCCATGGCCGGCGATATTGGCACATGAAGGGGAAACATTCCTCGACGAGGGGCCCGAATGGTAATCTCGTCAACCATGGAACCTAGCCAGGGGTTGGCCCGGTTTAGTGACGTAGTAACCAGGGATGATTTCCATCTCGATCACGCCGCGTTGCTGATCGGTGCGTGGGACTTCCCGGAGCGCGATCTCGAGACGTATCGCGAGATGCTCGACGGGATCGCGACACGTGTCCGTCCGGACGTCGC
>JAYVWH010001026.1:0-4447 GCA_043786265.1 Kofleriaceae bacterium
AGCTCGTCGAAACGAGCAAGCTCCGCGGACGCTTCGCCAACCTTTGCTGCGAGCTCACCAGGGAGTTCCAGAGTGGCGTCTAGTATCTTGGGCGGAATCGCGGCTTGGTAGGGGCCCTGATGCTTCCTTCGCTCGCTGCGTGAGGTTGCGTGGGTCTCGTATTGAGCGGTCCACGGTAGAGTCTCGTATGTCAGTGCCGGCCAGCCGCTGCCTCGGACGTCGGAATCCCGTCGTGAGGTGCCGCGTTCCCGCCGTGAACGATCTGAAGCCACAGCCTCCGTTAACCTCAGATAACAATTTAAGTGAAGCTATGCGCAAGGGCAAAGCATCACGTCTGATCACGGTGGCTGCAACAATTCCCCAGATTCCTCGACGGAGATTCGGACCTTGAACGAATCGCGCTGCAACACCGCGTGATCGTTGACGCCGTCTTTCATGGCATTCACGAGGTCAGCGGTTCGATCCCCTTATCTCCACCCTTAAGAGCCCTTAAGAGGCTGCTTCGGCGCGCGAGCACGGCCGCATGAAGGGTCTCGTCGCGCATGTCAGGCCTTCCTGATCCGAATGACCTGCGAGAGCGAAACTTGGCGGAGCATCGACGACGCAAGCGCTGAACAACACATCATCGGCGATGTCGCCAGCAAAGAGGGCCTTCGCCTCGCGTGCGCGACGAGTACGGCGCTGACGTTGTCGATCACGACACCTTCGCGGCGGTCTCCATGTCGACAACGTACCGCAAGGCCGATCGCAATCGAGGCGTGGGCGAGAGAGAGCGAGCGCCGTGCTCGCGGGCGCTCGCTAATCCCGAAGATGATGTTGCGTGGGAGAACGTTCGCGCCGAGCTGCACGCGGGAACCTCGCGCTGAATGGTCAAGCCGGTTCGGGGTAAGGCAACCTGTTGGTTGCGGGCGCGAGTCCATGGACGCCCTCCTCGCGGAGCCTGGGTTCACTACGATGCCGGTGCCGGCTCGAAGGTCATCAAGCCATCGTCGGCGACGTTTGCGGTTTGGCCTCTGGGCTCGTCTCGAACTTCGCGACGGTTTGCGCGGTATCAAACCGGTTCGGCTCGCGCGCGAAGCGCGAGAGGAGCTACTCGAAGCAGAGCGGCGTTATGGAGACGAACGACCCAAGCTTCGCATCGCGTTCCTGGCTGCGATCGATGAGGCCTGCGATCGATGAGGCGGTAGCCCCCATGATGCGGGAATCGACAGATGGATCTTCGAGGGAAGAACGTCGGAGAGCTCGTGCAGTCCAAGCGCGGTCTGATGGGAGTAGAGTGAGCCCGATGAGGTTTCTCGTGCTCGTGGTCTTGCTCGATGGGGGCTGCTCGGCGTTCATGACGCGCGCGCCTCACGCTCCGCGGCCCGGTCAGGAGATCGTGTGCACCGACTCGTATCGAGCGCCGGTAACTGATAGCGTCGCGGCGGTGATCGGAGTCGTCGGCGGGCTCGGGGCGTGGATCATCGTCGACGACCACCGCGACAACTCCGGGGTCGCGATGACCGACACCGGCTTCGATTTCACCGAGCTGTTTGTCAAGAGCGCGGCGGTCGTCTCGATCATCGGCGGCCTCGCATACGGGTTCGCCGCCGTTGCCGGCTACGACACCGCGAAGACGTGTAACCAGATGAAGTCGAAGTACCCGCGCGGCTACGGCACAAGTGTTTCGGTCCACATTCGCCCGTCACATTCTCGCCGGTTTGTTGCGGGTAACTGACGTTCGGAACTACCCTTGCTGACGTGGGTGCACGTCACGCGAGTGACGTCGATCTTTCATAAGGAGGTGCACGATGCGTGGGTGTTTAACAGTACTGGTGTGTCTTAGCTTGATGGGCTCGACGGCGTACGCCGACGACCCACCGACAGGCGGTGGCATGCGGCTGAGGAACGGCTTCTCGCTGTCCGCCGGCTTCTACCTCGGTACGGCGACGGCAGGGACCACAGAGACGGACTTCTCCGCCAAGATGTTCGGCGTTGATTGGCGCATCGGCCTGAAAGTTAGCCCGAGCATCGCGGTCTATGCAGACACGCACGTCTCCTTCGGCGAAGTAAGCGCAGGCCCGGAAAAAGGGTACACCGGCAATCTAGCGGCCGCCGTGATTGGCGAGTACACGCTGCCACAGCGCATCTTTGTCGGCGGCGGAGCGGGGTTCGGCGTCCTCAACAACCCGAGCGGTCCGCTGGTTCAGGCACGCGCGGGTTGGTACCCACTCGCAAAGTCATTCGACGGTGCGCCAATCCGGCGCCTCAACGTCGCGATCGACATGCGACTGTACTTCGCGGAAGCAAACGGTGCGAGCTACGACGTCAAGCAGTTTTCGCTGACGCTCGGCTACGACCGCTTCTAGTACTCGAAGTTCGTGCCGCTCGCCACGTATTGGCCGCGCGCGCCTAGATGCGCTACCGTCGGGCCATGCGTCGGATCGCTCCCCTACTGATCCTGGCTGGCTGCGGCGGTGGGCGTGCCAGCGGTTCCGCGTCTGGCAATGTCAAGGTCTCGGTCACCGTGCACGACGATCTTCAGACTCCGGGTGTCCTCGCGGCGTGCACCAACGGTGCGGCCGCCGACACAAACCTCTCGATCGTGTCGGATCTGCGCGACAGCTACCACGAGATGATCGTGTGCGGCGGTCTCGCGTTCGGCTGGTCGATCGCGGTCATCGGCGTGATCGCCGACGCGATCGTCGGCAAGCACAGCGAGCCGGCAATGATCTACAAGGGCAACGGCGTGTACGCGTCGCGCAACGGCATGATGGAGATCCAGACCATGCTGACGAGCACCGGCGCCGGCATCGGCTTCGACGTGCTCGACCCGCGCAGCTATCTCGCAGGACTGTCCGTTCAGGCGAACGCGGGCGGCACGATCACGGCGGTTGCCGGTGGCCGGTGGGGGGATGCGCTCGGAAAAGCCGCCGCCAGCGCCCGCGTGTCGTTCCAGGCCGAAGGCCCGGGCTTTGCGCTGCTGGGCATGACCGCCGACGCCGCGCGAGCCGGCAAGTTCGACCTCCCCAAGATCAAGCGCGCGCTCGGCGACGGAATCAGCGTCGTCAATCGCATCGACGTGCACGACACCCACGGCAGCACGACCGTGCGCTACAAGCTCGAGAGCAAGCCGCAGCGGCTAAACGAATGGATCGATGGCAACAAGGTGCCGATGACGCTGACCAGCATCGAGGCGACCAACGCGTCGACCGGGCAGTCGATCAAGATCACCGAGTGGACGATGGACTACCGCGGCGACGGTGGCCGCGTCCTCGACGGCTCGATCGGCTTCGACGTCCTGGACGGCGCGTTTGCCTACGCGGTCAAGTTCACGTATCCGCACCGTGCGGAGCCCGACGTCGTCCTCGGCTGCCCGCCGCAGGCAGCAGTTCCGCCGCCACCGGCACCGCCGCCGGCACCGTAGGACGCGGCGACTGCCGCGCCCGCTCGATCGCTACTCACGTGAGCCTCTACCTGATCCCGGCTACCGCACACCACTACGCTAGCTCACGCTCGCTCACGCTAGATCCCCCGCAGCCACGAGGGATGCTTCGCCTTGATCGCGTCGCACGCGCCGATCTCCCTGACGTTCGCCCACTCGGTCACCGAGAGAAGACAGTCCAGCTGCGCCTGCGATAGCCGCTCGCTGTCGCATTGCACGATCGCCGCCTGCGCGACGCTGTCGATCAGGCGGTAGTTGACCGGCACGAGCACCGCGCCGATCTGTGGCACCGCGTAGAACGACTCGAGGTTCGCGTACGTGTTCGGCGCGATGTACACGACGCGATCGCCCGGCGCGACGCCGAGCCGCTGAAGCGCCACTGACCAGCGATCGCAGCGATCGAAGAACTGCGCATACGTGAAGCGAAGCGAGCCGTCGACGACTGCTTCCTTGTCGGCGAAGAGGCTGCGGGCGCGGCGCCTGAACTCGAGGCCTTCGACGCTCGCCAGAAGTGACCCGGGGCTGCTCGCGAGAAATGACCCGGGTGGTGATCGCGGATCGGCGGCGCCTCGAAGCCTGTACCTCAAGCAGCGACTACGACTCCAACACCCTCGCAGGTTGCGGGGACTTCGACTGCTGGGGAACCTGCGCGCCGTACTGCGCACCGGGCACGCCAATCGCGGACTATCATATGCTGCGCCGCGGGTGGCCTTCCGTTGACGCAGGAGGGCGGGACCTGCTTCTCTATTCTCTACCGCATGGGCGACGATCTCGGGTCGGTGCGGGCTGCGGCGGACAGTGGTGATGTCGAGGCGCAGGTGCGGCTCGCATCTGCGTACCTCGCCGGGCAGGGGGTCGCGGCGGATCTCGGCGAGGCGGCGCGGTGGATGCGGCGCGCCGCAGAGCAGGGACACGCACAACGCGCACCACGGTGCCGACCGAGAGCCTGCGCCCTCCGTCAGGTCGCGGCCTCCCAAGCGTCAGCTCGCACACCCTCCTTGCACGTTCGCTGACCCACCACTT
>JAYVWH010001027.1:0-5321 GCA_043786265.1 Kofleriaceae bacterium
TTCTGGACAATCGGTCGACCACCGCGCCGACATGTTCGCGGTCGGCATCCTGTTGTGGGAGATGCTGACCGGTCGCCGGCTGTTCTTGGGCGAGACGGACTACCAGACCGTCGAGCTCGTGCGTCAGGCGCGTGTGCCCTCGATCGCCGCGCTCAATCCTGAGGTCGAGCCGGAGCTCGAGGCTGTCGTGCGCAAGGCGCTCGCAAAGGAAGTCGGCGATCGCTACGAATCGGCCGCCGACCTCGGCGACGCGCTCGCGCAATATCTGTTCAGCCGCCGGATGAAGGTCACGGCGCGCGACATCGCGGCGCTCGTCAAAGACACGCAGGTCGAGATGATGCGCAAGCGCTCGGCCGAGCCGAAGACGTCGCTCATCGACAACCTCATCCTCGACGAGATGCAGAAGATGACCTCGCTCGTCGATGGGACGGAGGAGGGGAAGGACGCGTCGTCATCGGGCGCCGAGGGCTCGATGAGCCTCGACCCTGTTCACTTCACCGATACGTCGAACTGGGCCTCCGACATCGTCCAGACTCCGACGCCCGCACCGGCCAAGCGGCCCACCCGTCCGCCTCCGATGGGGCGCCCGGCCAACAAGTCGACCAATCCGCCGACGACTACGCCGGGCGACCTCGATTCGCTCGAAGCCATGCTCGAAGGTGGAGAGCGCACCGGTGTCCACGCCAATCCCGGCGGCAAGAAGCCGCCGTGGGTGCTGATCATCGTGATTCTCGCCGTGCTCCTCGCGGGCGCCGCGACCGCTGTCGTCCTGCTGTCGTCCTAAGCGCAACCGCTCAGGGCTCTGGTGACCAAACCCAGGGCGACGCGGTGCGCCGTTCCAACCGTGCGAGAATGATGCGCCCGTTAATCCGGCGCGCCGCTCGACCTGCTAGTTCGGGCCGATTTCGTCCGGGTCGGTCTTTGGGCGCTCGGCACGCTCGGGCGTCGCCGCGACGGTCGGCTCGGACCGCTCGCGCTTGACCGCGCGCACGGTCGCTTCCTTGTCGGCCTTCTCGGCCTTCTCGGCCTTCTCGGGCTTGTCAGCCTTCTCGGGCTTCTCGGGCTTCTCGGGCTTCTCGGGCTTCTCGGCCTTCTCGGCCTTCTCGGTCTTCTCGGTCTTCTCGGTCTTCTCGGTCTTCTCGGCCTTGGCTTCCTTGCCGTTGCCGTTGCCATTGCCGTTGCCGTTGCCGTTGCCGTGGCCATTGCCAGCAGTGTTGCCGCCGGAGAGGGTCTCCGGCGCAGGCTTGGCCTCCGGCTTTGCACGATCGCGCTCCCGCTCGCGGTCACGCTCGCGCTTGGCCTTGTCCTTCTCGCGTTCGGCCGCGGTCTTGTCCCGCTCGCCACGCTCCGCCTTCTGCACCGACGCGGCCTCGCGCTCGCGCTCGACCTCACGCTGCTCGCGCTTCTTCTCGCGCATGCGGCGCAGACCGCCCGTCATGATCTCGGCGATCAGCTGGTCGTACTCCATGCCGCACGCCTTCGCGATCAGCACGAGGTCCGAGTAATTCGGCGTGAGGCCCGGCAGCGGGTTCACTTCGAGGACGTAGATGCGGCCCTCCGCATCCATGCGGAGGTCGACGCGGGCGACGTCGCGACAATCGAGCGCCCAGAACGTGGCGCGCGCGATCTTCTCCATCGCCTTCTGCTCGGACTCCGTCAGCTTCGCCGGACACTGGTAGTAGACGTATTCCTCCCAGTCCTGCTTGACCGCGTAGTCGTAGACCGGGCGCGCGTTCTCGCCGCTCTCCTGCTTTTTGAACTTGATCTCCATCGGCGGCAGCACGCGCGGCCGCTTGTCACCGAGCAGACCGACGGTGAACTCGCGACCGGAGATGTACTCCTCGACGAGGGCGGGCTGGCGGTACTTCTCGACGCACTCTTTCACCGCGAGGCGCAGCTGGTCCTCGTTGTCGGCGATCGACGTCGAGCCGATGCCCTTCGAGGAACCTTCCGCGTTGGGCTTTACGATCAGCGGGAACTTCATGTCGGGCGACAGCCGCTCGCGCGCCGACTCCATGAGCTGGAACTTCGGGGTGAGGATGTCGTGCTGGAGCAGGACCTTCTTGGCAAGCGCCTTGTCGAGGGCGATCGCGAGCGTAGCCGAGTCCGAGCCGGTATACGGGATGCCGAGCAGCTCGCACAGGGCAGGGACCTGCGCCTCGCGGTTACGTCCTTCCACGCCTTCCGCGATGTTGAAGATCAGATCGACATCGGCTTCTGCGAGCACGCGCGGCAGATCCGGCGTTGCCTCGAGGTGCACGACGATATGGCCCTGACGCGCAAGTGCGTTGGCGATCGCGATAATCGTCTCGGGCGGATCCCACTCGGCCTCGTCGTCGCCGGTCGCAACGCGCTTGACGTTGTATGTGAAGCCGACACGGATCGGCTGGATCCTGCGCTGGCGCGTGACGCCGAGCTGGCTCGCCGTCGCGAGGCCCGACCGCATCGCGGCCGCATTCAGAATTGCGGCGATCGCGCCGTGATAGGTCAGGCCGACCTGCGCAGCGGCTACGAACAGCGACGAGTTGGTCGCGAGTGCCGGCAGCGAGTTTGCCTCGAGCAAATAGATGCGGCCCTCGGCGGTGACGCGGTAGTCCAGGCGCGCGACATCGCGCAGGCCCAATGTCCGCAGCACTTCGTGCGAGATCTGGCGCACGCGCGCGGCGACATCGCGCGGCAGGTTCGCCGGGCAGCGGCACTGGACCTTCGTCGGGTCGACGTTCTTGAGCCGGTAGTCGTAGATCTTGAAGTTCGCGTCCGTCGTCGGCTCGTACGCCATCTCGACCGGCGTGAGCAGGCCATCGTCGTGGCCAACACCCTCGATGAAGCCGACGGCGACGTCGATGCCCTCGATGTACTCCTCGACGAGCACGCCGTCGGGATACGCGCGCAGCGCCGACTTGAGCGCGCTTGCGAGGTCCTTTGGCTCCTTGATCACCGAGCTGCCGAGCGCACCATTATAGATGCCCTTGCTCGAGCCCTCGTGGTTGGGCTTGACGATCACCGGGAACGCCAGGCCTGCGCCGCGCTCGGTGATCTGCTCGAAGTTGCGCATCGTGACGAGCATGCCGCGCGGTGCATCGATGCCCGCGCGTTGGACCATCAGCTTGGTGATCCACTTGTCGAGCGTGATCGCGTTGGTGTACGCGTCCGAGCCCGTGTAGGGGATGCCGAGCTCTTCGAACATCGCCGGGTAGAACGCCTCGCGCATGCGGCCGCGATCGCCCTCAGCTGTGTTGAACACGATGTCGGGATCGATCGCTTCGAGCCGCTCGAGCAAGTTGCTCGCAGGACCCGAGACTTCCACCTTCTCTACCTCGTGACCGGCCGCCTCGAGGGCAGCCGCGATCGCGTTCACGGTATCCGCGCTGTCGTATTCAGCTTCCTTCTCGGTCTCGCGAACGTCGGTCAGGCGGAGGTTGTAAGTGAAGGCGATCTTCATTTCGGCTCAGCAGTAGCAGAGCGGTGTGACAGGGAAACAGTCAAGCGAAACCAAGCGCCTACCGCCACACACCGTTTGCTCCTCTGATACGTCATAACTGGGTATGCGATCCCTCTTGCTGGCCGGCTTTCTCGCTGTGGCTGCGTGCGGGTCCAATGCCCCACGCTCGACGCTGCCACCGTCGCAGAGCCCCGTCGCGCCCGCTGCCGATCTCGGCGCCGCTCGGACGAGTGCGCTGCGCGATCCCGGGGACGGCCACCTGGTCGCGAAAGATCCTCGCATCGTCGATCTCGACATCATTCGAATCACGGCGACCAGCCACGGACTCGGTGGCGATCCCTCTGCGGATCACGTTGCAACGGGCGATTTATTCAAGGAAGCCAACGCAGCCGCGAAGGCTGGCGAGACCGAGCGCGCGGTCGGGATCTACAGACGCCTCGTCACCGAGTTCCCCGAATCGAACTACGCGCCGACCGCACTCTTCAACATCGCCGCCATCTACGACGGCCGCCGCGACCTGCCCGCCACCATCGCCGTGCTGCGCGAGCTCGTGAAGGCGTACCCGACGACCCGGGAGTCGATCGATGGCCACCTTTATATAGCGGCACTCTACAGCGAGCACAGCCAGTACCCCGAGGCGCTCACCACGATCGACGAGATCACGACGCGGGGAAACCTCACCTACGCGGACCTGATCGAAGCATTCGCCCGCCGCGGCTACATCTTGATCGAGCTGCACCGCTACGAGGACGCCGAGGTCGCGCTCGATACTGCGCTGGCCGACTTCCGCAAGGTGACATCTCTCCAGGACACCTACTACATCGCCATGGCCAGCTACTACCGCGGCGAGCTCGCCCACCGCCGGTTCACGGAGACCCCGGTGCGGCTCCCCGATGACCAGCTGATCGCAGACCTCGAGACCAAGCGCATCCACGCGGTGAAGGCCTACGACTTCTGGCGCGCGAGCCTGCAGTTCAAGCAGCCGTACTGGGCGACGGCATCGGGCTACCAGATGTCGCAGATCTTCGTCGAGCTATGGGAGGCCCACGTCACCGCCCCGTACCCCAAGCGCATCGACACCGCGACCCGCCCGACCTACGTCCGCGAGGTTCACGACCGGGTCCGCGAGCATCTCGAGAAGGCGCTCGAGGGTCACCGCATGAATGTCGAGCTCGCGAAAGCCTACGGCGTCGAGACTGATTGGAGCCGAGCCAGTGCCGAGCAAACGGTCAAGGTCATCGAGCTACTCGCCCGCGAGGCGAACGGCGTCTACATCACCCCAGCGGGATGACCAGCGGCGTTGGCGCCGGAGCTCTACACATGTAGGGCGACTTCCCAGGCTTCGAATGGCGGCTCGACCTTGTAGGCAGAATCGACGTAGCTACGAATGAACTGCGCAGCGCGCTTCTCGGCGTGCTTCGCGTTTGTCACAGTTCCCTCGGCGTCGAGCTCGAGAAGGTTCGCGAAGATCGCGTAGGTCTGCTCCAGCGCGCTGGGCTCCTCGAAGATGCAGCTGTATTCGACGCCCTCGAGGAGCGGCAGACCCACCGTGCGGTTGGCGAGCCAGAACGAGAACATCCGAATTGCGCTGCTGGTGGAGTGGCTCAGCTTCGCCATGGTCAGAGCATATGCCGAGCGGCTACCATGGTCAGGTGCGAGTCCTGTTGGTACGAACGGCGCCCCTGGTCGTGTTTGCGGCGCTGGCTGCTTGCGGAAACAACGCAGCGCAGCCGACCGACTGCACCGACGGCGAGACGCGCGAATGCTACGGCGGACCCGCCGGCACCGAGAACGTGGGCCCATGCCGCATCGGCCTCGAGTCGTGCAGCGGCGGGCGCTGGCCGGGCATCTGTATCGGTGACATCGTTCCGCGCGTCGA
>JAYVWH010001028.1:0-2829 GCA_043786265.1 Kofleriaceae bacterium
CGATCATCCAGCCGATGGGAATCGACGTCGCGCGGTTTCGTGCGCTGCGCGCGAACCCAACACCCACCGGGCGTCCGAACATCCTCGTCGTGAGTCGCCTCGTTCCGGTCAAGGGCGTCGACATCGCCGTACGCGCGCTGAGCCTGATGACGACCGACGCGCAGCTGACGATCGCAGGCGACGGCCCGGAGCGCGCGCGTCTCGAAGCGATCGCGACGTCATCGGATCGACCGAAACAGATCGAGCTCCTCGGCGCCGTCGACGCCGCGCCCCGAGACCGCTTGCTCGCAAGCGCCGCGTGTGTCGTGATCCCGTCGCGCGTGCTGCCGAACGGCCGCAGCGAAGGCACGCCGATGATCGCGCTAGAAGCGCTTGCCGCCGGCGTCCCCGTCATTGCATCCGGGGTCGGTGGCCTGCGCGAGCTGAACGGAATCACGCGCGTGCCGCCCGACGATCCACGTGCGCTTGCGGCAGCGATCGATCGCGTTCTCGCGTCAATTGCGACCGATCCCCGGCACGCTGAACTTGCGCGACCGCCCATCGATCTCGCCAAGCTCGACTGGTCCCACGTCAGCGCACGACTGCTTGCTCATGCAAACGCGGCATCGGCTGGCGCCCTGACGACCGCATCGGAACCTTCGATCTGCGAAACCGGCGACACGAGCAATCACCGCACTGCGTAAAACCCTGCGCACTCCGGTCCGACCACTCCCGACTAGCGCAGCTCTAACCAATTGCAATCATGCAATGTCTGGCAGGCCACCAGACCCAAAACGACTGTCTCATCTGGGCACAGTTGGTGCTTAACTCCCCACCGATGTCTGACGGTCCGCGGTTCGACGTTTCGGTGATCTTGCCGTTCGGGGACGACGAGGAATACGTGGGGATCGCAGTGCGGCGCACCGCCGAGCAGCTGCGTGGTCTGAAGCTGGCGTTCGAGATCCTCGCGATCGACGAAGACTCCGGGGATAACTCGCACGCGGTGCTCGCGCTGCTGCGCGCCGAAGTGCCCGAGCTGCGCGTCACGCACGCCAGCGCCCGCGGCCGTGGCGTCGAAGTGGGCGTCGCCCGTGCGCAAGGTACGCTCGTCATCGTCTCCACGCCGGATGTCGCCAGCGCCTCGCTCGACGGTGTCGGCGAAGGCTGCCGCCGCCTCCTTGCCAACGACGGCGACGCCGAGGTTGCCCTCGCTCGCTACACGATCGCGCATCGGATGCGCTCCCTGGCGGTCTTCCGCGGGGCACGCCTGATCGGACCGGCGATGCATCGTCGCCTTGCGAAGCGTTTCACCATTCGCAACCTGGCCGTCCGCGTCGGTGGGGCAACCGTCACTCCGAAGACTGCTGTTGCACGGTTCCGCGCCTTTGCCGCACGCGCCTCCCGCGTCGCCTGACCCCTGATCGTCGCACCGCGCGATCGACCTACGCACCGCCTACGGCGCTGCTGCGCGGTCCGGCTCGCCGGACCTTGCGATCGACCTACGCACCGCCTTCGGCGCTGCTGCGCGGTCCGGCTCGCCGGACCTTGCGATCCGTGACCGGCTAATCGCAGCGCCGACGACTCCGCGCTGCTATCATTGCGCCTGGCATGTACGCGCTGCTCGCGATCCTGTCGCTCGGCTTTCTGATCATCGTGCATGAGGGCGGGCACTTCTTTGTCGCGCGTTGGTGCCGGATGCGCGTCGATCGCTTCAGCATCGGGTTTGGTCCCGGCATCCTGAAGCGCAAGTCGAAGTCGGGAACGATCTTCCAGCTCGCGCCGATCCCGTTCGGTGGCTTTGTCGAGATCCGCGGCATGAACATCGCCGAGGAGGTCGATCCGGACGACGTCCTCGCATATCCGAACCGGCCCGCGTGGCAGCGTTTCCTCACGATCTTCGCAGGCCCCGCGACGAATTATCTGTCGGCGATCGTCCTCGCGTTCCTGCTCTACAACTGCCACGGCCAGAACAGCACGTGGAAATGGTTCAACGTCGCGAAGGTCAACGAAGGCTTCGACGCGCACGGCAAGCTCGAGGTCGACGATCGCATCATCGCCGTCGACGACGTCCCGATCCTCGCAGCTGGCCACTACGTCGCGCCCGACGGTAAGATCTACGAGCAAGGCGTCCTGCGCGAGCGCGTCAACGCCAAGCACGGTGGTCCGGTGACGATCACCCTGCTGCGCGGCGGCAAGACCGTCGACGTCTCGGTCACGCCCAAGCTAGTCGTCCACATCAGCGAGGCCGAGACCCCGTGTGTGACGCCGAATCCCCAGAACCCGAAGTGTCGGACGTACAAGTTCGAGACGACCTACCTGATGGGGATCCAGCCGTCGTACGAAGCCGATGTCATCGACGTCGGGGTGCTCACCGCGGCCCGCGACGCGCTCGAGTATCCGATCGTGCAGACCCGGCTGATCGCCGGAGGCCTGCGCGACATCTTCACGGGCAAAGAGGAGGCCGATCCCGGCGGCCCCAAGCGCATCTACGACGAGTTCGCGAAGGCATGGAAGATCGGCGTCGTCAGAGGCATCGAGCTGCTGATGATGCTGAGCGTCTACCTCGGCCTTTTCAACCTGTTCCCGCTACCGGCGCTCGACGGCGGTCGCCTCGTGTTTTTGACGTACGAGCTCGTCACCCGCCGGCGTGCGAATCCAAAGATCGAAGCGATGGTCCACATGGGCGGAATCATGGTTCTCGGCGTCGTGATGATCCTCGTGACGCTCAACGACTGTCACGTGTTGTAGACAGCGCTAGCCCGCGCTCATAGGTGATCACTTAAGACTTGGCTCCGACGGTGACCAAGGCTGTCCGGAGTCGCCCGGACTTGCGATCGCGCTTTGGATTCG
>JAYVWH010001029.1:0-2488 GCA_043786265.1 Kofleriaceae bacterium
GAAACGCGAGGCCGACTGCGAGGCCTACGACGGCACCAGGCCGCTGGATGTCGGGTGGTAGTGCCGGCTGGATCTCTCGCGTTTCCTCGTACCGCTGAAGCGCGTCGAAGACGATGCTCCACATCCATTGCCCCTCGGCCTGGGGGAAGCCGCGCGTCTTGAACGCATACGGCGAAATCTCGTGCATCACGGTCTGGGTCATGCGGCTTGCCTCTGCGCACACGCCGTTCGCGGCGCGCCGATCACGTGATCATCCGCGCAGCGCGTGTCAACCCCTGGGCGAGCTCCTCGCGATCGGGTCGGAACCGAAGCCCAGCGACCTAGCCTGCGGCTGCTGAGAGCTCGGTGCTCGGCGGCGGTGGTGCCCACACGAGGGACTGCGGCAGCTCGAGGTTTGACGTGCGCGTCCAGGCCGGCTTCGCGGGGCGAATCGCTGGGCGCAGTGGTTCTGCAACCGCTACAAGCCCTGCGTCCGCGAGTGCCTTCGCGAGCCCGTGATTGACGATATTGACGACGGTGCCACCGAGCTGCGCCATGTCGGCGACCTCGACCTCGGACGCAGTCGAGATCACGCTAACGTGCATGCTGTTGCGAAGCGAGTGGTAGACACGCGCGAGCACATCGCTCAGTGGAGCGGCAGGCGATCGTCGCTGAAACGCCTCGTCGACGTACTGACGAACGAGTTGCGGCGTGTCGTTCAGCATCGCCTTCGTCAGCGGGTCGAGGTTGGGAACAAGGACAGCGACACCGGCGACCTGCATGCCGTCCGTCTCGCCGACCAACAGGTTGGCGACCGGGATTAGTTGGCTGTTCGGCGATGTCAGGTCGAGGCAGAAGCTGATCGTCGCCTGCTGATAACCGAGCTTCATGAACTCCTCCGAGCGGCTTGTGTCACCAGTCCGCGAACAAGACCACGTCGCGTAAGGAGACCTTTGAGGATGACCTCCCGTTGCTCGGGCTCGAGATAGTCATCGGGGATACGGTTCACGATGTCAGAGACGGTCGATTCACTAATTCTTTCGATACGATCGAGCATACCGCCGAGCGCGATCATGTCAATCGCATCGATCATTGTCGGGGAAAGGGAGCGATTCCCATCGACTTTGCCCCATCACCGTCCCAGAGCCCGCCCCATCCGAGCGCCATGGCAAAGTCCAAGAATACGTACTCGGCCTCCGTCGGTAACTGCGTCGGATCGTCGGGCGGCACGTAGCCGAACACGATGTTGTGCGGGTGGTGATCGGCGTGATCGGTCTGTCCGATCCACGTGTCGAACGCGAACCCTTCCGCGCAAGCAACCGGCAACCGATCTCGCAACACCTGCGTACCCGGCGCGGAGGTCTTGAGCACGCGCTTCACCTGTTCCCACGGGTACTGCCGTGGATACATCACCAGCGAGATACAGCAGGCGCGCTCCTCGTCGGGTGGATCTCCCTCGCGACGCGCAAGCACGACGGGCGGCACTCTGCATCGAACCTCGTACGCTAGGTCCGCGCAAATTTTCTCCCGTGCCGCACGAGCCCTTCGTGGTTCGGGATCTCGCCTGCGTGGCTTCATGTATGCGCGTCGCTGCGGCCACCGATCTGTCACAACGAACCGTCCGCCCGCTTCGCCGTCGGCGACGTACCCGAGGACTCCGGCCTGGTTCGAGCACGCGGTCCACTTGCAGTCGAGGAATAGCTCATGGCGCCACACGTCCGCGAGCTCCGCTGTCGGCGCCACAAGCACCATCCCAGCCGAGAATGCCACGCGCCAGCACGCCCAACAGTGAGCCGAGGCTACAAGTTGATCGAAGGTGAGATCGGCCCTCGCGCATCGCGAGGAAGTGAAGCGCGCACGGGCGCGGCGCCGCTATGGTTGCGGTTCGCGGTCCGCTTGAGTTCAAGCGTCACTTGCGTCATCCCGAAACGCGAGCCTAGTGCCAGCGTCCGGCGTCCTCTCCGTCTTGCGCGCCTCGATGTACGTGAACTGCCCGCGCTCCTCGGGCACATGGCACCGGAAGCCTAGCTTCTGGGCCACGGTAGCGTTCACCACAAGTCTTCGCGCCGCGCTATGCTTCCGCCACCTCGACTACGACGCCGAACCGCTCGCGAAGGTCAACATCGTGCAGTCGTACTGCTCGCGCACGCAGCGCGTGAAGTCGACCAAAGCCGGGCAGACCCGCGCGGTCCCGCTACACCCCACGCTCGCGAAGATCGTCGCGTCCTGGAAGCTCGAACATTGGGAGCGGATCTACGGCCGCAAGCCAACCGATGACGACTTCGTGGTGCCTGCGCGCACCATGAACCCGGTGAACGCCGCCGACGCCGGCCACGCCATGCATGACGACTTCGACGCGCTCGGGATGCGGAAGGACGCCGGCAAAATCCGCCGGCGCGGAGGGCACGACCTCCGGTCCTGGTACAAGACGCGCTGCATCGAAGACGAGGCCGACTCGCTCATCATCCGCCGCACAACCCACGCCCCGCCAAAAGACGTCGAAGGCGGC
>JAYVWH010001030.1:0-8617 GCA_043786265.1 Kofleriaceae bacterium
CAAAAAATGATCCGGGCTCTACGGGTTGGGGCCGGGGTAGGGAACAATGACGCGGCGAAGCCGCGCACCGAACTAGAGCCCATCTCAAAAAATGATCCGGGCTCTACGGGTTGGGGCCGGGGTAGGGAACAATGACGCGGCGAAGCCGCGCACCGAACTAGTCGTCGGAATTCGAAGACTCACCGCCGCCGGCGCCACCGCCACCGCCACCATCACCGGTCGCTGCCGGCCTGCGCCGCGCCTTCCAGCGGCCAACCGGGCGGGCGGCGTGGAAGTGGGGGCCGTGGATGGTGCAGCCGGGGTACTTGTCGGCGATCGACTTCGCTTCCTTCATCGCCAAGTCGCCCTTCTTGTCGTCGTCATGCTGCAGGGGCGAGCCGACGTCAGGGGGCATAAACGAAACGGTCGATTTCCCGGTCGATTCGTCTACGGAGACGAAGATGCGCTCGGGACGGCCGCGCAGGCGTGGGGCTGCGTTCATTGAAAGGACTCCAGTCGGCCTAGTGAAGGTGTTACGGCTCGAGATCAGGTTCTGAGACCGATTCCCAACCGCGACGTGCGGCGAGATTCGTGATGCGCGCGAGCTCCTCGAGATGAGTGGGCTCGGTGTTGCGCGACATCGCAGCGAGCACGCGACGGCGTGCTTCGCGCAAGGTGCCTGGCCAGCCGCCGATGATATCCCGCGCCTGAGCGCGCAGATCGCGAACGTACTCCTGCGCCCAGACCTCGCCGAGTGTCGTCGCGCGAGCGACGAGATCAGCAGGAACCCTGAACGCCGGTGCCTCGGGCTGCGTGCCCTCGGCAGAGACCTTCGGCGAAGGCTCGGTGCCCTCGGCGAAGATCGCCGGACGCTTCGCGTCGGGCTGCGTGCCCTCCGCGACGGCGCGATCCGGTGCCGCCGACGCGCGTGCGTCAGCGTTCCGGGCGCCTTCGGCGTGTGCCTTATCCGCGGCCACGACCGCCACGACCGCCACCGCGATCGCCGCCACCACCACGATCACCGCCGCCGCCGCCACCTCCGCCGCCGCGGTAACCACCGCCGCCGCCGCCACCGCCACCGCCACCGCCGCCGCGATCGCCACCACCGCCGCCACCACGCGGGCGCTCCTGAGCGACATCGACGCGGAGCGAGCGACCTTCGAAGTCCTGGCCGTTGAGGGAGTTGATTGCCTTCTCGGCGCCCTCCTGTGTGGCCATCTCGACGAAGCAGAAGCCACGCGACTGACCGGTCATCCGGTCGAGCATCAAGGCAACCTCGCGAACTTCACCGCAGGTAGCAAAACGCTGCGAGATCAGATCTTCAGTGGCATGAAACGGGAGGTTACCGACGTACAAGCGATTCGACATTTCGGAATTTTCTCTCTGGCAGCTTCGAACAACAGACAAGCACCCGCAGCCGCACGGAGGGCGAAGTCATGGGTCGCCCTCAACGAGAACGTGTGAGGGGTGTAGCACTATTGGATCAGCGAAACAAACGTGCCGCCGCCGCAGTGGCGTTCGCACGGACTTTTCGGACGTCGAGGGTGAGCAGCTCCTGGTTCTGGACCACGACCCTCCCGTCGACGGCCACGTGCCGGACATCGCAGGACTTCGCCGAGTAGGCGATCTGGGACCACGGATTCGTCGTCGGAATTGTATGGAGTGAAGCGATGTCGACGGCGATGACGTCGCCTCGTTTTCCGGTCTCGAGCGAGCCAATCCGGTCGGCCAGACCCAAGGCTGCGGCGCCACCGAGGGTCGCCATGCGGACGACCTCGGGAGCGGGCAGGGCGCGGGGCCCGAGGCGCGGCTTGTGGAGCAGGGCGACGAGGCGCAGCTCCTGGAAGCCGTCGAGGTTGTTGTTACAGGGCGCACCGTCGGCCCCGATCGCGACCGACACGCCGGCAGCGATCAGCTCCGGAAGGGCCGCGACGCCCGACGCGAGCTTGAGGTTCGATGACGGGCACGTACAGATGTGAGCGCCGCGGGTCGCGAGCAGGACGCGCTCGTGCTCGGTCAGGTGGATGCCGTGCGCGATGCATGTATGAGGGCCCAGCAGGCCAAGCTCGTCGAGGACGACGATGTTGTCCTTGCCGAACCGTTCGCGCACGAGCGCGATCTCGCCGATGTTCTCGCTCGCGTGGGTGTGGATGCCGATCTTGCGTGCCTTGGCCTGTACACCGACCTCGCGTAGCAGCTCGTCGGTGCAGGACGGCACGAAGCGCGGCGCATATGCGTAGCGGAGGCGATCGCCCGCGCGGCCGTGCCAGCGGCCAATCAGGCGTGCGGACTCGTCGAGCGAGCGCTGCGTCGTCTCGCGCAGCCCCGGGGGAATCTGTGGATCGGGCGCGTCCATCATCGCTTTGCCGATCGTCGCGCGAATACCTGCGCGCTCGGCAGCGCCGAAGATCTCATCGGTGTGATTCACCGTCGCCATGTCCAGGATCGCCGTGGTCCCGCCGAGCAGTAGCTCCGCGCACGCGAGCTCGCCAGCGGCGGATGTCGCGGCCTCGTCGAGTGCGGCCTCGTACGGCCAGATCACCTGGCGCAGCCAGTCGAGCAGCTCGAGATCGTCGGCGCGCCCGCGCGCGAGCGTCTGCACGGTGTGCACGTGAGCCTGCACGAGGCCGGGCATCACGACGCAGTTCGTGCAGTCGAGGATCGTGTAGTCGCTCGTGACGGGCGTGTAGTTGCCGCCAACGTTAACGATCACCCCGTCCATCGTCGCGACATCGCCGTCGACGACCCGGTGCTGGGGATCGATCGTCAAGATCGTCCCGCCGCGAAAGATCACCTCACTCAAGGAAGCTCTTTACCCGAGAAGCTGTCCGGCAGCAGCTGAGCCAGCGTCCACGAGCGGCGCTCGCCCTGCGGATTGATGGCGGTGACCGTGACCTTGGTCGGATCGTCTGCGAACTCCACGAGTACCTGGCGGCACGCACCGCACGGCGACGATGGCGGCGACGCATCGGTGCACACCGCGACCTCCTCGAGATGCAGCGCACCGGCGACGACGCCAGCGGCGATCGCGGTTCGCTCGCCACACACGCACAGTGGATACGATGCGTTCTCGACGTTGACCCCCTCGAACACCTGGCCGTCCATGCGCACGGCGGCGCCGACCTTGAACTTCGAGTACGGCGCGTAGGCGCGGCTCTGCGCGGCGCTCGCCCGCGCCACGAGCTCTTCCGTTGCGCTCACGAGCCGATCTCTCCGCGCGCTGCGAGCTGCCCGAGGATCGTATCGAGCAACCGCTCGAACGTCGCGCGCACGCGCGTTGCGGTCTCGGTGACCTCGGCGTGTGACAGCTCCTGGCCGGTAATGCCGGCGGCCTGGTTCGTGATGCACGAGATGCCGATCACGCGCGCACCCATGTGACGTGCGACGACGACCTCGGGGACCGTCGACATGCCCGTCGCGTCGGCACCGAGCACCTGCAGCATCTTGACCTCGGCCGGTGTCTCGTAGCAGGGACCTGGCATTGCGACGTAGACGCCGGTCTCGAGCGCAATCTTCGCGGTCGCCGCCGCCTCGGTCACCAGTGCGCGCAGCTCGGGCGCATAGGCGCGAGTCATGTCGGGGAACCGCGGGCCGAACCGATCGTCGTTGGGGCCGCGCAGTGCATGGTCGCGCAACAGGTCGATGTGATCGCGGATCAGCATCAGCGTGCCGGGCGCCCAGCTCGGGTTGAGCCCCCCCGCGGCGTTCGTGATGATCAGGACCTTGGCGCCGAGTGCCACGAGCACGCGCGCCGGGAACGACACGGTCTCGGCTGTATGGCCCTCGTAGATGTGCACGCGGCCCTGCATCGCGATGCAGCGCACGCCCGCGTTGTCACCGACGACGAGCCGGCCGGCGTGGCCTTGCACATGCGACGCGGTGAAGCCGGGAATGTCGCCGTAGTTGATCGCGACCGCATTCGCGAGCTTGTCGGCGTACCCACCGAGACCCGAGCCGAGGATCAGTCCCACCTGAGGCGGCGTCTTGGTCTGGCTACGGACGAACGCCGCAGCGGTCTGGACCCTGTCGTACAGGCTGTTACTCATCGGATCACTTCGAGGATGCGCGAGCTGCGAACCGGCTGAGCGGGGCTATCCGCGGGGACGATCACGAAGGCGTTCTCGATCATCGCACGCGCCTCGGCGACCCTGCCATCTTCCGGCGCCAGGCTGTGCTGCATGACGATTTGCGGCGGTGCGTCAGAGGCGATGACCTCACCCAGGTAGGCATCCATCACGAGGCCCGCGGAGGGGTCAATGACGTCGTCCTTGGTGCGGCGGCCCGCGCCGAGCAGCAGTGCCGCGATCCCGAGCGCCTCGCTGTTGATCGATGACACGCGGCCCGGCCGCAGCGTGATCTCCGTGCGGTGCTTGGGCTTCGGCAGCACGCTGCCGGGCGAGTCGCAGACCTTGGGATTGCCGCCCTGGGCTTCGACGACCTTGCGGAACACCTCGAGCGCCGAACCATCGGAGAGAACTTTTTCGATCTGCGCCCGGCCATCGGCCGCGTCCCTTGCGACGCCACCGAGCACGAGCATCTCGGCGCCGAGCACGTGCGTGAGCTCGCGCGTGTCGGACGGGCCGCCGCCGCGCAGGATCTCGATCGACTCGCGGATCTCGAGGGAGTTGCCGATCGTGCGACCGATCGGCGCGTCCATGTCAGTCAGCACGCACGTGATGCGTTTGCCCGCAGTGGTGCCGATCGTCCGCATCAGCGCGCACAGTGCGCGAGCGTTCTCGATCGTCTTCATGAATGCGCCGCTGCCGACTTTGCAGTCGATCACGAGGCCGTCGATGCCCTCCGCGAGCTTCTTGCTCATGATCGACGATGCGATCAGCGGCAGCGACTCGACGGTACCGGTGACATCACGAAGCGCGTACAGCCGCTTGTCGGCGGGTGCGATGCGCGCGGTCTGGCCGATCAGGCACACGCCGAGCGAATCGGTGAGCTCGGCGAACTTCTCGACGGAAAGATCGACGCGGAAGCCAGGAATCGACTCGAGCTTGTCGAGCGTGCCGCCGGTGTGGCCGAGGCCGCGTCCCGACACCATCGGCACCGCGACACCACACGCAGCGACTGCGGGTGCGAGTGGGATCGAGATCTTGTCGCCGACGCCGCCCGTCGAGTGCTTGTCGACCTTCGCGCGCTTGATGTGCGAGAGGTCGATCACGTCGCCCGAGCGCGTCATTGCGTCGGCCCAGGTTGCGAGCTCGCGATTGTCGAGGCCACGGAAGTAGATCGCCATCAGCATCGCGGCGACCTGGTAGTCCGGAATCGATCCGTCGGTGACGCCGGCAATGAACGCGCGGAGATCGTCGTCGGCGAGCGCACCGGCATCGCGCTTCGTGCGGATCAGCTGAACGGGCAGCATTTCGTAGCCCTCAGTAGCCCTTGGACTTGCCGTCACCACCGGCGGCTTTGCCGCCGGATGATGATGTCCCGGAAACGATCGCGACCGACGCGCTCGCACCGATGCGATTCGCACCGGCCTGCGCCATCTTGACGACATCCTCCGCGGTGCGCACGCCACCGGACGCCTTCACGCCGAGCTCGTCCCCGACGAGGTGCCGCATCAGCGCAACGTCCTCGACGGTTGCGCCGCCCTTGCCAAAGCCGGTCGACGTCTTCACGAACGCTGCCCCCGCGAGCTTGGACAGCGAGATCGCGATGATCTTCTCTTCTTGCGTCAGTGCGCTCGTCTCGAGGATCACCTTGACGCCGGAGCGTCCCGACGCCTTGACCACCTTGCAGATGTCCTCGAACACGGTCTCGTAGTCGCGCGACTTGAGCGCGCCGATGTTGATGACCATGTCGATCTCTTGCGCGCCCTGGCGAACGGCCTCGCGGGCCTCGTACGCTTTCGCCGACGGTGTCATCGCACCGAGCGGGAAGCCGACGACCGCGCACACCATCACGTCGCTGCCGGACAGGAGCGACTTGCACAGCGGGACCCACGTCGTGTTGACGCACACGCTCGCGAACCGATGCTTGCGCGCTTCCTCGCACAACGTGACGACCTCGTCGCGAGTCGCCTCGGCCTTGAGCAGCGTGTGATCGATCAGCTTGCCGAGATCCGCCGGCACCGCGCCGACACCCGCGGGCGCACCAACACGCATCGCGCCCGCACCTTCCATCGCGCGCACGCTCCACGGCCTGCGCACCACACACGAGCCACACTCGGTGCAATCCTCGCCCGGCGCCGCGTCGTCATTGCACTCACCGCGGTCGCGCGGAAGCACGTTGAGCTTCACCTGCGGCCGGTCGGATTGCAGGCGGTCTTTCACCCGCTGCGTGATGAGATCGACAAGGCGGTCCACGTCGGAGGACATCGCCGGCGAAGGTACCTCAGATGTCGCGCGCCATCCGGAACGTGACGTCCTTATATTCTTTGCCGTCGGCGCGGGCCTCGGCCTTGCCGTGCTGGCGGACGTTGCGTTTGTCGTCGCCGGGCTCGACCCACTCGAGCAAGCCGGCAGGCGAGACGGTGACGCCGGGCGTCGTTGAAGCCCACTCCCACTCGTCAGACCGGACGAGGCGGTTGCCCTTGGTCCTCGCGAACGAGCGTGCTTCGTCGTACTTGATCGAGATCACGGGGTCGTCCTGGCCACCGGGCTGCTTGTGATCAGCAAACACCGTACGAAACGCGGCCACGGTGACGGGCTGCGCGTCGACAGCGAACTGCGTGCCGTTTGGACGCTTGACGAGGATCATCCCGGCCGGTGCTTTGAGCGCGACGGAGGCGTCGGTCGATGGCGGTTGGGTCGCGCCACGGGATCCGCTGCCCTTGTCAGGAGGCGGGCTCGCCGTGGCAGGCGACGTATCGCGTTGCAAATAAACGACAAGGCCGGCGACGAACAGGCCAACCGAGAGCACCGAGAGCACGATCAGCCACGCGGGCAAACCAGCGCGCGGTGCAGCGCGCATGTCGCCATCGCTGATCGTGGCGCCGCCCTGCAGCGAAGCGCTCGCGTCGGTCGGGATGCGTAGGGGCCGCGAACGGTCGCGGGAGCTCGCGATCATCAGCTCGGGCACCGACCCCGGGTCGAGGCGCGCGAGCAGGCCCGTGATGCGCTGGATCAGCTCGGGGTAGCCCGGGCGTTCGCCGGACTTCTTCGCCATCATCTGCTTCGCCAGCTCGGCGAGGTCGCGGTCGACGGCGGGGTTGGTGACCGAGGCATCCGGCGCGGGATTGCGCAGGTGGCGCGCGACGACCTTCAGATACTTGTCCTCGGCAGGCTTGCCGGTCCGGAACGGCGGGATGCCGGTCAGCAGGAAGTACAGCGTGCCGCCGAGCGCGTAGATGTCGACTCGCTCATCGATCTTCTCACCGCGCGCCTGCTCGGGGGCGATGTAGTCTGGTGTGCCGACGACGACGCCCATCGCGGTCAGTGCAGGCTCGCTGCCCGGATCGACGGGTTTGGCGAGACCGAAGTCGGTGACCTTGACCTCGCCACTGGACACACGAACGAGGTTCGAAGGTTTGACGTCGCGATGGATGAGGCCTGCCTTCGACGCGGCGGCGAGGCCCTGCGCGGCATCGAGGGCCGCGTGGCCGGCCTCGATCGACGATAGCGGGCCGCCCTTCTCGACGACCGATCCAAGATCGGTCCCGTCGAGGAGCTCCATCGCGATGTACGGTCGATCGTCGAAGCTGCCGGTGGCAAACACCTGCACGACGTTGGGGTGGCTGATCGCGGCGACCGCACGTCCCTCGCGCACGAAGCGCTGGCGCAGCTCCGGTGAGTCGCGGTGCTTCTCCGAGAGGATCTTGATCGCGACGCGGCGATTGAGGCCCGTGTCCACGGCCTTGAACACCTCACCCATCGACCCTGCGCCGAGCTGTCCTTCGACGCGATAGGCGCCCAGGATGGTCCCCTGCGTCGGGTTCGGCACGTCGCCATCCTACCGTAAACGGCCGGGCTTCGCGGCATGCGGGGCGGCAGACGTGATTAACTAGATCTGTGCCAGACCTCGACGGCGCACTTCACGCAGAGGTCATCGCGAGCTTCATCGACCGCGGTCACGCGCCGTCGAGAAGCGAGCTCGCCGCGGCGCTCGCGGCGGACCCGAGCGAGGTCGGCCTCGTGCTTCAGCGTCTCGCGGCGGGCCACGGCCTCGTGCTGCATCCCGGCACGCAGGCGATCTGGATCGCGCATCCGTTCTCGACGTCGCCGACCACGGTCTGCGTCACTCACGGTGACAGCACCTGGTGGGCGCCGTGCATGTGGTGCGCGGCAGGTGTCGTTGCGCTCGTCGGCGGAGATGCTGTCGTGCACGCGCGCTGGGGTGGCGAGCACGAGCCGCTGGTCCTTGCCCCCGAGACGACGGGCGAGCCGTTGATTCATTTCAGCCTGCCGCCGCGCGACGCGTGGTCCAATGTCGTTCACTGGTGCGCGAGCGTTCAGCCGTTTCGCACGGCAGCCGACGTCGATGCGTGGTGCGAGCGTCACCGTCAGCCGCGCGGTGAGATCGTCGCGTGGTCGCAGGTGATCGCGCTCGGCCGCGCCTGGTACGGACATCATCGCGAACGCGCGTGGCGCAGATGGACCACGTCCGAAGCGTCGATGATCTTCGAGTCGGTGGGCTTGCGCTCGGCGTTCTGGGCGCTGCCCGAGTCCGACGCCGCGTTCTGATCTTC
>JAYVWH010001031.1:0-4561 GCA_043786265.1 Kofleriaceae bacterium
ATAGCGAACGACGAGGTCGCGCCCGCGATCGACGCGCCATTGATCCGGTCGTGCGTGATGGTCGGGCCACCGCGAACAGTGATCGCCGCGCACGCTTGACCGGTCGAGCCGTCGAAGCCGTTGATGCGGACGCCATCGATCTTCGTGACGCGCGTGATGCTGTCACCCGCGAGGACGCCCTCGGCATCGATGTCCAGGATTGCACTGTCGTTGGCGGCGCGGTCGTAGGCCCACGTGCAGGGCAACGCGGCGCAAGCGAAGCCGCCGTTGATGTCGGTGCCCTCGACGAGGGTCACCTTCTCGCTGTAATGGCCGGCCGCGATGAACACGTCCTGGCCACCGCCGATCGTCGCGGCATTCGCCATACCCTTCGCGATCGTCTTGACCGGCGAAGCCTGGGTGCCGTTGTTCGCGTCGTTACCCGCGAGCTCGGACACCCAGGTGCCCAGACCCATGCAAACGTCGTCGATCGCGCCGTCACAGTTGTTGTCCTTGCCGTCACCACAGATCTCGCCGACGTTCGTGTAGACGAACGGATCGTTGTCGTTACAGTCACCCGCGCAGTCGGTCTGGCCGTCGCCGTCGAGGTCGGAGCAGCTGTCTGGCGTCCCGCCCGAGCCCGGGCTGCTGCTCCCACCAGCTCCCAGGATCAATGCCATCAAGAACGGTCCAGCCGAATGACGCATGCGCGCGTCAGCTGCGAGGCTTGTGCCACGCCGCTCGCCGGGGTGTGGTCAGGCTCATGTTGCCGCTATGTATGACCCGCGCGTGTAGGCGCGAGTCCGAGCGGGGTAAGCCAGCTTGCCAACACGGTTGGCGTGCTCGGACACCAGTGCCGTGCAGTGTTACCCTGAAGTCGTGGGTCGACTACTGGGTGCGATCATCGCGTGGGTCTGCATCACCGGATGCTCGATCGAGAGCCGACGGTTTCGCCCGCTTGCCGACGACGCCGATGTCTCCGACGCCGACGACATCGCCGACGCCGCGGTCGATGCGGTCGATGCATCGACCAACCCGTGCCTGATCAACAACGGCAACTGCGGCAATCCGCAGTTCGTCCAGTGCACCGTGCTCGTCGGTACCGATCCGCCGGTCTGCACGGATATCGACGAGTGCGCCACCAACAATGGCGGCTGCGGCCTCGGACGCTGCACGAACAATGATTCGGCGGCACCGACGTGCGCGACGTGCACTGCAGGGGCGCAAGTCTTCGCAAACCCCGGCACGACGGCCTTCACGGTGCCCGGCTGCGTCACCTTCACGGTCAAGATGTGGGGTGGCGGCGGCGGCAGCGACGGAGGCCCAGGTGGCGGCGCCGGCTACGCAACGGCGAGGTTCACGGGCGGTACCGGCATGCTCAGCGTGATCGTCGCCGGTGGCGGCGCGGGCACCATCACAGGAACCGGCGGTACGAACGGTGGCGGCAACGGCGGTGGAAACGCGAACACGGGCTTCGGTGGTGGTGGCGGCGGTCGCTCGGCGCTGCGCTACACGGACGTCGAGATCATCACCGCGGCCGGTGGCGGCGGTGGCGGCAACGGCTCCAGCGAGCTCGGTGGTGCGGGCGGCGGCGCCAGCGGCTTGCCAGGTGTCAACGGCAACAGTCCCGGTGGCGGTGGCACGCAAACCGCGGGTGGCACCTCGCTGCAGGGTGGCGCCACCGCGGGTTCCGCGTTCCTGGGTGGGAGCGCAATGGCGAACACGACGACGAACGGCTCGGGTGGTGGCGGTGGCGGCTACTTCGGCGGCGGCGCCGGCTTCAGCGGTGGCGCGTCGAGCACATCGGGCGGCGGCGGTGGCAGCAGCTTCATCGGCGGTGGAGGGAATCTCACGATCACGAACGCGTCGACGCTTGCCGGTACCGGCTCGACGCCGGGCAATAGCGCCGACAACTCACGCGGGAATTCGGGCAACGGTGCTACGACCCAGGCGACGCAAGGGATTGGCGGTCGCGTGATCCTCAGCTGGCCGTAGCGCAGATCTGCCTACATCGAATGGACGCGAGGCACATGGTACCGTTGGGATCGCGATGACGACGGTGCTCGGTGCGTATCGGATCGTGGAGAAGATCGGCGAAGGGGGGATGGGAACCGTCTGGATGGCGGAGCACACCCTCCTCGGTCGACGCGCCGCGATCAAGATCCTGCTGCCGCAGTTCTCGACCAACGAGCCAATCCTGCAGCGCTTCTTCAATGAAGCACGGGCCGCCACGGCGATCGCCGATCCGGGCATCGTCTCGGTCTTCGACTTCGGTCAGCAGGATGGCAAGGCCTACATCGTCATGGAGCTCCTCGAAGGCGAGCCCATGGACGTACGGCTACGTCGGCTCGGTCGGTTCATGCCGATCGACGCGGTTCGCCTGATCGCCCAGGTTGCATCGTCGCTCGGTGCCGCTCACAGCAAGGGCGTCATCCACCGCGACCTCAAGCCCGAGAACATCTTCATCGTCGGCGATCCCGCCGTGACGGGCGGCGAGCGCACCAAGATCCTCGACTTCGGGATCGCGAAGCTCTCCAACGACGACATCGCCACGGTCAAGACGCGTACGGGTGTGGTGATGGGGACCCCCGTCTACATGTCGCCCGAGCAGTGCCGCGGCACCAATCAGCTCGATCACCGCAGCGATATCTACTCGCTCGGCTGCGTCCTGTTCACGTTGCTGTGTGGCCGGCCGCCGTTCGAGTCGCAGGGCTCGGGCGATCTCATCATCAAGCATGTCTGCGAAGCGCCGCCCTATCCCTCGCAGCTCGCGCCAGTGCCCCCTCGCCTCGAGGCCGTCGTCCTCAAGTGTCTCGCCAAGGAACCCGTCCAGCGGTTCCAGACGATGAACGAGCTCGTCCACGCCCTCATCGCCACCCAGGCCGAGCTCTACGGCGGCCATATGGCAACGCCGCCGCCCGGCGCGTATCAGGCCTATCACACGCCCGCCGGGGTGCAGGGCGCGCCGACCCAACTCGCCAACCCGACGACCCTCGGTGCAGCCACCGGTACCATCACGGGGACGACCGGTCCGCTACGGGCAGCGCCGCGCCGCGTGGGCTGGATCGCCGCCGTTGTCGCTGTTGTCGGCATCGCCATCGGCGCGCTCGTGATTGCCGCTACCTCGGGCAAGAGCAGCAACCCCGCAGAAGCACCCGCCGCCGCAGCGCAACCGACCGAGCGCACCGCGCCGGTCGGCAGTTCACCAACGACGACGAGCGTCGCCGCGCCGACCACGCCGACGCCCATCGCTGCGACCGCTACGGCGCCAACTCCGTCCCCGGCCACCGACACCGCCACGACGACGCCCGCAACGAACACTACGACGGCGACCACGCCACCGACAACAACGCCCGAGACGGTGCCCGCGACGAGCCCTACCGGGGCGACGGTGACCACGACGACCAAGACGGTGGGCACGACTGCGAAGGCGACGACCAACGGCGTGCCCACAACGACCACTGCGACAACAACCGCGACGAAGCCCGTCGCGACGACGAAGCGCAAGCCCAAGCTCGTCGATCGCGGCGACTGACCCGAGTTCGTCGGGGACGCGGGCGCGCGAACCCGAGCTCGGATGATACGATCGCCGTCGATGGATCGTACGGGATTCGCGCTGCACGTCGGGGTCGCGCTGCTCGTCTGCGCTGCGCTCGGCGCACAGCCTGCCGCCGCCCAGAGCGCCGAGGCCGAGGCCAAGTTCAGCGAAGGCGAGACGCTCCTCGCGGCCGGCAAGATCGCCGAGGCGTGCGATGCGTTTGCCGCCTCGAACACGCTCGAGCCGCGTGCCGGCACCCTGATCAACCTCGGGACGTGCCGCGAGTCCAATCACCAGTACGCCTCCGCAGCGACGGCCCTGAAGGACGCACTGGCGCGCGTGAAGGACCCCAAGAAGCGCCAGGTCGCCGAAGCCAAGCTCAAGGCGATCGAGCCACGGTTGTCGTATCTGACAATCACGGTCGCGGATGCGAGCCGGGTCGCGGGTCTGGTCGTTGCCCGAGACGGAGTGGCGATCGATACCAGCCAGTGGAACCAGCCGGTTCCTGTCGATGGCGGCCACTTCGCGCTCACGGGCCGCGCGCCGGATCACGACGACTGGTCATTGACGGTCGAGGTCCGCGAGGAGGCAGACAAGGTCTCGGTCGACGTGCCCGCGCTCGAACCGGTCGTGAAGGTCGTGGCGCCGGTCGCACCGGCGGTCACGCCGGTCGTGCCGGTGGTGCCAGTCGCTACCGGCCTGTCGGGCAAGCGCAAGGTCGCGATCGGGCTCGCGGCGGTGGGAGTGGGGGCGGTCGTCGCCGGGATCGTGCTCGGGCGGTCTGCGAACGCTCTCGAGGACGATGCACTCGCGCTGTGTCCCGATCCGGATATTGCGTGCAGCAATGCCGCGGCCGCAAACGCGAAGCTCGACCGGGGCGACACGCGTGCGCTTCAGGCGAACATCGAGTTTGGCGGCGCGGCGGGCGCGACGGCGGGCGCGGTCGTGCTGTGGCTGATGGGCGCGCCGCGCGCCGAGTCGCAGGTGACGGTCGCACCGCGCGCGACTGGCAATGCCGTCGGTTTCACGGTCCACGGCCGATTC
>JAYVWH010001032.1:0-5875 GCA_043786265.1 Kofleriaceae bacterium
GTCGCGTTCGCCTACTACCACAAGAAGCAGTACGACACGGCGGAGCTGGTACTCGACGAGCTTCTGAAGCGTCCGTCGTCGAAGACGAACGCGACGATGTTCTACGTGTTCGGTCTCGTCTACGACAAGACGAACCGTCCGGAGATCGCGATCAAGGCGTACATGCAGGCGGTTCAGCTCAACCCGAACTTCGCGAGCGCGCTCGTGAACCTCGGTGCGCATCAGCTGCGCAACAAGCAGTACGCCGCTGCGCAGGAGACGTTCGAGAAGCTCACGCGCGACATGGGTCGCAACGACGCGGTCACGCTGACGTCACTCGGTTCGGCGTATCGCGGCCGTAGCGCGGACTACCCGCCGGGCTCCGGTGACCGCAACACGCTGATCATGAGCTCGGAGGCGTCGTACAAGAAGGCGCTCGCGGCGAACCCGAACTACGGGACGGCGTACTTCAACCTGGCGCTGCTCTACCTCGATGCGGATCCGTTCCCGTCCGGTGGTGGAACGCTCGATACGCTCCAGCGGCTCAACGCGGCAAAGGCGTTCCTCGATCAGTACAAGAACGCGCCGGGCGTCGACATCAAGGTCTACGACGAGCGCATGAAGGACGTCACCAAGGCCATCGCGCGCGAAGAGAAGCGCCGCAAGAAGGCCTCCAAGGCGAAGGCTGGCGGATGATGAGGAGCTGCACCATGCTTACACCGATGCGCGTCGTTGCTGCCGCAATGGGTCTCATGCTCGCCGCTGCTCCGGTGCTCGCACAGAGTCCGGAGCGCTGCGCCGATGATGACGCCAGTGGTGAGAAGAAGCAGGGCAAGTTCCACATCGAGATGATCAACGGCAAGCCGGTCACCGTGATCGACACGCTCGTGCAGGTGTGCGGCAAGGTTCCGCGTCCGTCGGTGGTCTACGTGCTCACGGCGAAGAACATCGAGTACGAGTGGGAGAGCCTCAAGCAGGACTTCATGCCGCTCATCATTTCGACGGTGAAGAAAGCGCCCTTCTGATGGCGGCCGGTGGTAGCTCCGCAAAGCGGAATCAGAACGGGCAGAACGGTGGCCCGCGTCCGCGCATCCTGCGCATCGGTGTGCTGCTCGGCGGCAAGATCGTCGAAGAGCGGCTGATCCGCGAGCGGACGAGCGTGACGATCGGCCAGTCGATGAAGAACACCTTCTCGATTCCGGTCGAGGGGCTGCCGCTCGAGCTGACGCTGTTCTCGCTCGAGAACGAGAAGTACAACCTTCGCTTCCTCAACAAGATGGATGGCCGGCTCAGCGCCGGTGACCAGGTCAACACGCTCGACGCGCTCAAGAGCCGCGGTGCGACCAACCACGGTGACTACTGGAGCGTCCCGCTCAGCGACAGCGCGCGCGGAAAGCTGTCGCTCGGCGATCTGACGATCCTGTTCCAGTTCGTCACCGAGCCGCCGCGTCAGCCCAAGCCGATGCTGCCGGCGAGCGTGCGTGGCACGTTCGCGGATCGCATCGACTCGCGTCTGGCGGTGATTCTCGGCGCGTCGATCATCATCCATTTCGCGGTCGTCATCATCGCGCTCACGATGGATGTCGACGAGAGCAACGGCATCACCGACCGCGCGTACAACCTGACCTTCTCGCAAGAGGAGTACAAGGTCGAGATCGAGCAGCCCAAGATCGCGGTTCCGACGGAGAAGGGCAGCGACGCGGCCTCGGCGCAGAAGCCCGAGACGACGAAGACTGTTCCCGTGGTGAAAAAGCCGGAGCCCGAGGGCGGCGGCCGCGACTCCAAGGAAGACGTTCAGCTCAAGACCGAGCAGAACGCAAAGGCGATGGCCGATCTGCTCACCGGCGAGGGTGCAAACGGCACCAGCGAAGGCGACATGAGCAAGCGCCGCCCAGGTGCAGACCTCGGCACGCAGATCGCCGATGTCCGCGAAGGCGGCAAGCAGGTCGGTGTCGGCGGCGGTACCAACAATGGTCCGCGTGGCAACGGTGACCCGCGCGTCGGTACAGGCAAGGGCCCTGGCATCAGCGGCCCTGGTGGTACCGAGACCGCTGGTGGTCCCAAGCAAGAGAAGGCGCCGACGGGGCGCATCACGGTGAGCGAGAAGTCCTCCGACGACGATACGACGCTGTCGCCTGACGCGGTCCTCAAGAAGATCCAGGACACGTACATGACGCGCATCAAGCGCTGCTACACCGATCACCTCAAGACCGACGCGAGCGCGCGCGGCAAGGTGCAGCTGTCGTTCACCGTCAACCCGACGGGTCGCCTCGTCAAGCCGAACGCGAAGGGCTTCGCGTCCGAGGTCGACACGTGCATCGAGGGTCTGATGGCTGGCTGGACGTTCCCCAAGCCGATGGACAAGGACGGCGAGGCGACCGAAGCCGGCTTCTCGATCACGCTCCAGCTCGTTCCGGACTAGTCGTTGAAGGGTGGCATCGTGTGGCTCACCGGCCTGTCGGGGGCTGGCAAGTCGACGCTCGCGACGGCGGTGAGTGCGTCGGTCGCTGCGCGGCGTCCGGTCGAGCTGCTCGACGGTGACGAGATGCGCGAGTACCTGACGAAGGGGCTCGGCTTCTCGCGCGCGGATCGCGATACGAACGTCAACCGGATCGCCTATGTCGCACGGCTGCTCGCGAACCACGGTGTGCTGGTGTTCGTGGCGGCGATCGCGCCGTATCGCGAGACGCGAGTGGCGCTCGCGAAGCTGTCGGCGGATGCGGGGCACGACTTCATCGAGGTGTTCGTCAACGCGCCGCTGGCGACCGTCGAGGAGCGTGACGTGAAGGGCCTGTACGCGAAGGCGCGGGCCGGTGAGATCGGTAGCTTCACCGGTGTGAGCGATCCGTACGAGGCTCCGGAATCGCCGGCGGTCGAGGTGCGAACGGATCGCGAATCGCAGGCGGAGAGTGCCGCGAAGATCGTCGCGGTACTCGCGCCGCGGGGCCTCGCGTAGCGGGCTTACTCTCGCAGGAGTAGCACTGCGACGAGTAGCCCGAGCAGGCACGCCATCACGGACATCAAAAAGAACGTCGAGACCACGACCATCGCAGTGATCACGAAGATGGCGCCGATTGCCGCTATCCGCGAGGGCATCAGTGGGCACAGCGAGAGAAGCAGTTCGATGCCGACGGTGCCGCGCGAAAACCAGAGGGCGAGGGTGTGCAGCGTCGTTGGCGAGAGCGTGTCGCGCAACCATGGATAGGGCCAGTTTGGCTTCTGCTGGAGGTACAAGTGGAAGAGCGCGTCTCCGTTCGTCAGATATGCGCCGGTGAGCTTGCCGACCGCGCCGCCGAGGAACACGAGACCGACAGTGCATTGAGCGAGCACGCGTGCGTGCAGTAAGAACGCAGCGTCGGTGCGCTCGATGTTTGCGGCGAACCACGACAGCCACAGCCCAGCCCAGAACGAAGTCACGAACGTCGCGTCGTAGAACGTCTCGAAGTGCAGGCACCCGATGAACGCAGACGCGGTGATGACCATGGACGCCGCCCGCATCGTCCACCTGCGCGGCATGACGATCGCAAGTGCAGCCAGCGCCGGCGCGAGCCACGCAACAGTGACGACCGCGGGATGTACCAGCACGCTGGGCAATCCGGCGTAGTGCACGCGATAGCTCCAGATCTCGGACAGGAAGTACTCGCCGATGTACCAAGCCTTCCAGTACCAGCCGACGAGCCACATCGCTGCGACGACGCGAAACACGAGCACATTCCTACGCGGCTCGTTCATTCCCGTAGCTCGATCACGATGCCGCCATCGTCGGCACGAACGAGGTAACGGGAGATCCAGCGGCGGCCCTGGTAGGCGGTCCGCACGAGCACGTTCATGTCCGTTGCACGCTCGACGAATTCTGCGCGCGATGTCTCGAATCGCGTGGCACGCGCTGGGTAGTGGTTGAGCCACAGCGGTCGCGTGTCGAACAGCGCCTCGTCGGTGAGCGGGTCTTGGCTCACCCAGACGAGATGCACGAACGAGTACATCTTCGGAACGAGCTGAAAGGCTGCCCACGTCACCGCTGACGTCGGGCGGGCGTGGTGCGCGCGGACGAACTGGTCCTGCACTACACCGCAGACCGGGACGCTAGAGACCATCGCGAGTGCGGCCCCAATGGTTCCATACAGGGCGATGGTTCCGGGTGTTCGCGTTTGCCGTAGGTCGGTCAGTGCGCGAAGGAGCGGGATGCGCGAGTCGGCGAAGCGTCCGCTCATGATTTCGGGAGAGCTCGAAGCAGGCGTGCTGGATTCCCGGCGTAGACGCCAGGCTTCGTGATGTTCTTCGTCACGACGGCACCGGCGCCGATCACTACGTCGTCGCAGATCTGGACCGGCAAGATCGTCGCGTTGCTGCCGATGCTGACGCGGTCACCGATCTTCGTGCCCTTCCAGCCCTCGGGCTTGCCCGCGGGGCCGCCGTGCTCGAACAGATCGTTGATGAACATCACGCCGTGCGCGATGAAGCAGCCCTCGCCGATCGTGACGAGCGAGCAGATGAACGTATGCGACTGGATGCGCGTGCGCGCGCCGATCGTGACGTCGCGCTGGATCTCGGTGAACGGGCCGACGAACACGTTGTCGCCGAGCGTGCAGCCGTAGCAGTTCGCGGGCTCGACGATCGTGACGCCCTCGCCGTAAGTCACGTCGACGAGGCGGGTCTGCAGCAGGCGAGGCGTTCCCATCGCCACCGTTGTAACACGCTAGCCGAGGCCGACGCTGACGCTCGAGAAATCGAACGCGAGGTCGATGCTCAGCTGACCGGCCCATACGATGTGCGCTGTGCCGTCGCGGTCGCGCTCGAGGGCGGCCGGCGTCATCGGGACCGCCGACAGATTGAATGGTTGGCCAACCGGTCGATCGTCGACGAGGACGAACGCACGACCATCGCGACCGACGACACTGACGACGCGGCCACTGACGTTCACGCTCGCGCGCTGGGTCCCCGGCGGTAGCTTCGGCGACGTGCCGAGTGCCGGGAGCTCGACGGGCTGCGCGGGTGCGCCGAGCTCGATCGAGCGCAGGAACACGTCGAGATCGACGAGCGCGGCCTGATTCACGTCCGTATGGGAGAGGCGTTCGCGGCTGGCGAGGCCTTCGAGGCGGTCGGCGAGCGCCTGGTCGATCAGTCCCTTGCTTGCGAGCGCATTGAAGTCGCCCTCGTCGCTACCGGTCTGTTCGCGTGCGAGATCGAGGGCGAGGTGGAGCGCGCGCTGGAGCGTGCGGGCGGGCTCCGAGGCGGAGGTACGGAGGCGACGGATCTGGCGGGCCAGCTGCTCGAGACGTCCTGACACCTGTGAATCGTAGCGACTAAACGCGCTACTCGCTGGACGCAGGGGCGGGCAAAAGCATCCCGGCGGCAACGGTGGCGTTGGTGGCCTCGTCAACCAGGATGAACGACCCCGTGGTCCGATTCTGACGGTAAGGGTCGTAGACTAGCGGCACCGTCGTTCGGAGCTTGATCCGGCCGAGGGCGTTGAGGCCGAGCTCGGTCGGGGCGGCCTGCTGCTCGCCCGAGTTGATGTCGAGTCGCGACACCAGTTCACCGACGACGGCACGGGCCCACTTCGTCGTGTGCTTGATCGCGTAGCGGCCGCGCGCCTGGAGCGGCTTGTTGGCCATCCAGCAGACCATGGCTTCGAGGTCCTGGCCCACGATCGGCTGGTGGGCAGGGCGGCAGATCAAATCGCCCCGGCTGACATCGACGTCGTCGGCGAGGTGAAGCGTGACGCTCATCGGTGGGTACGCGGCGTCGATTGAACGGCCGCCTTCCTCGATGCGCGCGATCGTGGTCGTACGACCCGACGGCAGCACGACGATCGCGTCGCCGGGATGTAGCACGCCTCCGGCGACCTGGCCCGCGTAACCGCGGTAATCGTGGTGCGCATCGGACTGCGGACGGA
>JAYVWH010001033.1:0-3337 GCA_043786265.1 Kofleriaceae bacterium
GCGACAGCGTCTGCATCGGCGTAGCGTCGATCAGCGTTGTATCGACGAGGTTGCCGTCAACGCGCGACGCGTCGGGCACATCGGGCTGACCGCCGGACGCGCACGCGCCGAGCAGCAGCAACGCCAGCCTCCTCATGGAGGCCGCATCCTAGGCGATCTAGTACGAGCCCGAAACGGAGATCACGAGGTGCGTGCCGAGGTACCCGAGCGCCGAGGTCATCAGCGGATTCGGCGTCTTGCAGGTCGGCGCGCGCAGGTAGCCGGGCGTCATCTCGTTGGCCGTCGTCGCACCGAGATAGAAGTAGCTGCCGTCGCCGACACCCTCGGTCTTGATCTCGACGACGAGGTTCGAGCCCGCCGGCACCTCGATGCCCGGGAAGCTCGCCTGGGCCATGAAGGCCTTGCCCTCGGGCACGCCGATCGTCGTCAGCCCGAGCATGTCGATCTTGGTTGTATCGATCTCGACGGATCCGGACGGGCCCGCGTAAGTGCCGATCGAGACCTTCACGCGCTGCTGACCGATCGCGGTCTGCACGCCGAAGTTTACGCGATGCACCGTGAACGCGTGATCAACGCCAAAATCTTCGAGCTTGAAGATGCGGTACCAGGAATTCTCCTTGGTGCCGTTCGCATCCGAGCACGCGAGGGAGAGCGACGGTGCGATCTCGCTGTTCTCGGTCTGCTCGAGGCGCACGCGCTGCACCTCGTACGGATTGTCGAAGCTCTCGCCGCCACCTTCGGTCGCGGGCGTCGCGTCCTGGGGACCACACGCCACCAGCACCGCCAAGATCGCCGCGCGCGAGACTCCCATGCCCTCATCGTGCACGTCGGCCCGCGCACCGTGCAACATCCGTCGAGCCATCTCTCGACGAGAAAGTGCGCCTACATCGGCCTACTGGCAGAAGGTCGCGTTCAGCTCGAGCGTGTCGAAGAAGAACGAGGTCGGTTGGGTGCTGTCGCTCGCCGTCGAGAACCGCAGCCGCACAGTCATGTTCGAGTAGCTGCCGGTGAACACCTTGTTGAAAGCGGTCCACGCTGTCGTTGGCGCGTTGTCGTCGAGCGCCTTGACCAGCTCGAGCTGGGTGTTCGTTGCAGAGGCCAGCTCGATCGTCCCGCGGTCGTAGATGCCGCTCGTTATCTCGCCGGTTCGCACGTCGTAGTAGCCCTTGAGCTCGAGCTTCGTCGTCATCGGCGGAACGGTGACGTCCTGGTAGAGGACATCCTTGTTCGATGCGGCCGCCACTTCGAGCCCGCCCATCCACGCGCGATACGCCGGCGACTGAGCGGCCACGCCACCCGGGTCGCTCGTGACCACCGGATAGGTGGAGTCGATCGGGGTCGCCTGCCAGTCAGTGCCCGCGGGCGTCGTCTCGAAGTTGCCGTTGCGCAGCAGGTTCTTCGTCATGTTCGTGCATGGCCCGGGCGGCGCATCGACGTTGCTCGCGTCGGTCAGCAACACCGAGCCGTCAATACGAACGCTCGCGTCGATTTCACCGCTGGTGTCGTCACCGCGGTGGCTGCTGGCCTGAGCACAGCCGCCAAGCGCGAGGCACACGTACAGCAACCTCATGTGCCGCATCCTGCCCTGACCCTTGGTCGGGCCACAACTGAGAAGTGCTGACCAGCTGCTGAGGTCAGCTGACCGACACGTCAGACGGCGAGGCGCAGCGCGTCGACGGAGACGTCAAATGCAGGGCGGTTCGCTAGCCGGGCGTTAGCCGCCAGAAGGTCATCGATCGTATCGATTTCGGTCGCATACATCGATCCGATGTCCACGCCGTAGAGCGTCGAGCCATCGTCGATGATCTGCTGAAACGACGCCTCGTAATACTCGTTGACCAGGCCCTGGACCGTGACCCGGTCGTGGAGGGCGGCGAACAGGCGGCGGGACGACGCGGCCGAGAACAGCTCGATGCCGACCGACTCGCCCATCGCCGAGCGCACAGGAACATGCTTGCCGATGGCGAGGACGCGGTCCTCGTTATCCGCGGTGACTTTCACTTCTTCGAGGCCGATCTCGCCGACGGAGCGAACCGCGAGGCAATCTGGGCCACGGTCGACCAGCTCCTCGATGACCTCGAGGTCAAACACCACGTCGCCATCGAGCAGGATGAAGCTGTCGCGCTCGACTTGCGGGCGGCACAGCAGCAGCGAGTAGGCATTATTCGTGGTGCGGAAGTCCTTGTTCGTCACGAACGTGACGTCCAGCGTCGGAAACCACGTGGCCACCGCCTCGCGAACCATGTGCTCGAGATAGCCGGTACCGATGACGAACTGGTCGAATCCACAGCGCAGCAGGCTCGTGATCGTCCGCCGCAGGATCGGCACGCCCCCGACCGGCAACAGGGTCTTGGGCGTGTCGTCAGAGTGGGGACGCAGCCGCGTCGCGCAACCCGCAGCTAGGATGACTGCCTTCATCGATTGACAGCGGCCCTGCTGCAAATCGTGTGCGCGGCGGCGATTCAGCCAGTTGAGCCGAGGATCTGTTCAAGTTTCGACAGGTGAGCCCTGGTCACGCATCCGATCCGACAACTTCCTGTCACCACGCGGCCAACAGCGGCGCCCCGCGGCAACAACGAACTGCAGACTGGCGCTCGCCAGCGGACCCAGTTACTTATCATCCGGTCGGACCATGGTGGACCTCGATGCGATCGTGCTCGCGAGTGATCCGCTGTCACGCGTGCGTGTCGCCGGGCTGACCGCTCGCGAACGAGCTTGTCGGGTCGTCTCGAAGTTCGGCGCGACGCGAGTCTTTGTCGTCGAGAATGCGGACCAGCTACGCGACCTCGCGACGTGGCGCGCGGGACGTTCGCAGCCGTTGATCGTCGTGCGCGCGAACCAGCTGGTCCACACCGGGCTGGTCGCGCCGCTTATCGAAGCGATCCCGCGCGACGGTGTGGCGCTCGCCGTCGTGCCCGATCGTCCCGCCGTTGGGGACCTGACAGTCGGCTCCTACGCGGGTGCGCTCGTCGCTACGGGCAACGCCGCCGACGAGGTAGTGGCAACTCTTGTGGCCACTCTCGATGACCAAGCGGTCGCTGCGAAGTTTCCTTCCGCGATCCGGGTTCCTCACGGGGCCATCGCGCGTGCACCGCTTGGCAGCAAGGACGAGATTCGCACGGCCCATCGTGTGCTCTATCGGATCCTGATCAAGCCACAGGACAACGCGATCACGCGCTACCTGTACCGGCCCGTGTCGTTCCCGCTGACCCGGCTGCTCGTGTGGACGCCGATCACCCCGAATCAGATCTCGTACTGCGTCGCGCTGCTTGTCGCGATCGGTTGCTGGGTCACCGCACGCTCGAGCTTCAACATGGCGTTGCTCGGCACGGTGATC
>JAYVWH010001034.1:0-1796 GCA_043786265.1 Kofleriaceae bacterium
CGAGCGCCAGTCGATCGAGACCGCACTCGCGACCGTCTATCTGCTCATGACGGGCGACCTCGCGCACCTGTCCGATGTCGTCGCCTCCGATCTCAATCGCTGGCTCGAGCGCAACAAGCACCTCGCGCAGGACATCACCCGTCGGCAGAACGCAGATCGCCTCGCGCTGATGCAGGCGCGGGAGCAACGGGTGGCTTAGGCGCAGCGCAACCGGGCGCCCGATGGTACAAAACGGGCACCTTGCGCGTACTTATCCAGCATCGGAGTCGGTATGCGTATCCCGAGGGCGCTCTCCTTGGCCCACAGCTGATCCGATTGCGCCCTGCTGACCACGCGCGTGCGCGCATCGAGAGCTACCGGCTGGAAGTGCGGCCCGAGCATCGCCTGCATTGGCAGCGCGATCCGCATGGCAACCGCGTCGCCCGCGTGACGTTCAAGGCGGGCCAAGCCGTCGCCGCGCTCGAGATCGTGGTCGAGATCGCAGTCGACATCAACGCGGTCAACCCGTTCGACTTCTTTGTCGACGACGACGCGAAGAGGCTGCCATTCTCGTACCCCGAGACGCTCGCGGGCGAGCTCAGCGCGTTCCTCGACGTCACCGATCCGGCGTACCGCCTCGGACGTAAGGCGATCGAGCTGCTCGAGCACGTGCCGTCGAAGGGCGACACCGTCGACATGCTCGTCGAGGTCAACCGGCTGGTGCGCGAGCGCGTCAACTACATCATCCGCAACGAGACCGGCGTGTGGACGCCGGAGGAGACGCTGCAGAATGGGCGTGGCAGCTGCCGTGACAGCGCGGTGCTGCTCGTCGGCTTGCTGCGCGCCCGCGGCATCGCGGCCCGCTTCGTGTCGGGCTATCTGATCCAGCTCACTGACGAGGGCATGATCCCGAACGAGCCCAAGGGCGTGTCCCGCGACGTGGTCGATCTACACGCGTGGGCCGAGGCATACGTCCCAGGTGCGGGCTGGATCGGCCTCGACGGTACAAGCGGCCTACTCACAGGCGAGGGACACATCCCGCTCGCCGCGACCGCAACGCCTGCGCACGCAGCGGCGCTCGACGGCACGAGCAGCGTCGCCGCGAGCTCGGTCGAGTTCTCGACGTCGATCGCACGTCTGGGTCATGAAGCGCGCCCTACCGCGCCGTATACCGACGAGGTCTGGACCGAGCTGCTCGCCGCAGGCGACCGCGCCGACGCAGCACTGACCGCCGCCGGCTTCACCGTCACCGTCGGTGGTGAGCCAACGTTCTTGTCGCGCGACAACGTCGCCGCCGAGGAGTGGCAGGGTGGCGCGCTCGGTCCCGACAAGTGGGAACGTGGCCGCCGCCTCGCCGACGAGCTGCGCGAGCGACTCGCTCCGGGCGCAGTGATCTTGTCGCGCACCGGTAAACACTATCCCGGCGAGAGCTTGCCGCGCTGGGCGCTCGACGTGATCGCCCGCCGCGATGGCTCGGCACTGTGGCCCGAGCGCAGCGGTCTGCGCGCGACCGTGACCGTCGACGACGCGCGGCGCTTCGGCGAGACACTCGCCGCACGCCTCGGGGTCGCGCCGCGATTGCATCCCGCATACGAAGATCCGTGGGATGTCGTGCGCACCGAAGCGCAGCTGCCGCCCGACATCGATCCACGCAAGGCGGGCCTCGACGATCCCGAGGAGCGGCGCCGTCTCGCGCGCGTCCTCGATCACGGTGCAGGCAGCGCCGTCGGCTTCGTGCTGCCGCTCGGCCGCAGCACCACCGCGACGTGGCTCAGCGACCAGTGGCAGTTCCGTCGCGGTCACCTGTTCCTCATTCC
>JAYVWH010001035.1:0-1965 GCA_043786265.1 Kofleriaceae bacterium
GACCAGAGCTCGCGCAGGTTGCCGTGTCAGAGGGTCTCGCGCGGTCCCGCCGCGATCTCGTCGTCAAGCTCGACGCCGGTTTCGAGACGCTGCGCCGCAGTCCGGCCGTCTACGACCTCGACGGCGACGCTGCGGACGACAACACGAAGGAGCTCGCGGAAGAGGCGAGGGCCCTCGGGGTCGAGCTGCGTCGGGCGGACCGCAAGTCTAACGGCGCGATCAAGAGCGAGGATGTTCCCACGGTGTCAGGGTCCATCGAACGGCCCGTGTCGACGATCGGCAAGGTTCGGTCCACCGACGATCTGATCACACTCCTCGACGACAAGCTGCAGCGCGTCGCAGCGGCTACCGAGCTGTGCGAGCGCGGTGATGCCCGCGCCGCAGTGCCGGTGATCTGCGCCGTCAAGAAGATGAGCCGCGCCGAGGCCGTGCGCATCCTGGGCCGGAGCGTGAAGTTTGGGGTATCCGCCGCGTCCCCGCTGATGGACGGCCTGACGAGCAGCAAGGCATTCTTGCGGCATGGTTGCGCGCTCGCCCTCGCGCTGCTTCGCACCGATGAGGGCACCCACGCCGTCATCGAGCTGCTGATCAGCGAACCGACCGAGATCTGGCGCGAGATTGCCCGTGCGATCGGGCAGGTGGGCCCCACGGCGCTGATGCCGCTGGCCTCCCATGTAGGCCGGCTCGGCGACCGGATGACGCCGGCCCTGCAGGAGCGCGTCGCCTGGGCGATGGCACATGTCGGTGTTCGTGGCGGCAAGGCCGCCCTCGACCAGATGGCGGCAGGGCAGAGCGTCATGGCGCCGATCGCGCGCCAGGCCATTGCCCTACACTCCAACGCGGCCCGCGACGAGGTCCGTGTCCGGCCAGGCCAGCCCAGCAAGGATGTCACCGTCAACCGGGCATTCTCGCGCCGCTTCTTCGAGGCGCTGGAAACGGACCGTCCAGAGGTCGCACAGGCAGCCCTCCACGACCTCGAAGCAAGCGGTCCTGCCGAGCTTCTCGACGAGGAGGACCTCATTGTCGAGGACGACGACGACGAGGCCGAGCTGGACGAGTCAGATCTCATCCAGACGTAAGGATTAGGCGCCCGCTTTCGGGTATCATCAGCGGGCCGTACATGAGGATCGGGATCTTCTCCGACGTCCACGCGAACATCGAAGCGATGACCGCGGTGCTCGACGCGTTCAAATCCGAGCGCATCGACAAGTACGTCTGCATTGGTGATGTGGTCGGTTATGGCGCCTCGCCGAACGAGTGCTGCGACCTGATCCGCAAGAACGCCGCCTTCACCATCCTGGGCAACCACGACGCCGCCGTCGCGGGCCGGATGGACTACTCGTATTACTACGACGCCGCTCGCCAGGCGCTCGATCTCCATTCTCGGCAGCTGACGCCGGACAACATGGAGTGGCTCAAGACGCTGCCCTACGAGGTTCGCGAAGGTGACCTGACCTTCTGCCACGGCTCGCCGATCAACCTCGAAGAGTTCGAGTACATCTTCTCGGTCGAGCAGGCCACGCGCTGCCTCGATATCTGGGACGACCTCGGCATGGTGACCTTTATTGGCCACTCGCACCTGTGCAAGTCGTTCGCACTGACGCGCGAGGAAGTGTTCGAGGTCGTCGCGACCAAGTTCGCGATCCGGCCCGAACACCGCTACATCATCTCGGTCGGCTCCGTCGGCCAGCCGCGCGACTACGACAACCGCGCCAGCTACACGATCTACGACAGCACCGAGAAGACGTTCGAGTTCAAGCGCGTCGCGTACGACATCGATGCGGCAGCGCAGAAGATCTTCGCGGCCGACCTCGAGCGGAACTTCGGTAACCGCCTCTTCCTCGGCGTTTGACGTCTCGGGCTAGTCGCAATGCCAGTCGGATAAGCGAATTCCTGGATCATCTCGATCCTTTACGTCGCGACGGCTTCCGTCGCTTCCGCGCGTAGTTGCTCATCTTGATCTTC
>JAYVWH010001036.1:0-3968 GCA_043786265.1 Kofleriaceae bacterium
CCGAGGGGCACACCGATCGCGCGGTCCGCAGCTGCGAGTAGCTCGTCGAGCGAGTCGGGTTCCTCGGCGGGCGGCAGCGGATGCGTACACGTGGGCACATCACGCGGGAACGCGACGCTCGGCGGATACAGCCCGCGCGGCGTGGCCTGCACCACGAGATGTCCCCCGAGCAGCACGGGCCGCGGCTGCAGTGAGGGCGATAGCTCGGCGAGACCACCGCGTTCGAGCTCCGCGCCACGCTGCCAGAGCACCACGCGCAGCTGGGGAGCGCGAGCACCCGTGGCTCGCAGCGCGAGCGGCTCCGCCAGCGTGGTCAGCTCGCCGCGCGTCAGGGCGTTGAGAAACCCACACAGGTCGTCGCCCCAGCGTGCGACCACTCGGTCTCGCGCCGCCTCGACGTCGAGCCCCCTGAAACCAGGACTGGCGCCCTGTGCGTCGAACCGCACCACGCGTAACGCAGCGAGCCGTCGGACGCACTCCGGCGGCACCAGCGCGGCGAAGTGCGCGACAGCGTTCACATCGTAACGGTACCCGAGAATGGGAGCGATCTCGGTGTCGCAATGCGCGCGTGCTAGCGTGATCGCGTGCGCTGCCACGCCGCCATGATCGCGATCGGGCTCGTCGCGTGCGCGCCGGTGATCGACGGACCGGTCGAGCAGCAGCGCGGTGTCGATCGTGGCGACGCGACGCGGCTTGCAGCACAGCTCGCGCAGCTACCCGGCGCAATCCGGGCCGACGTCACGTTGCACCGACCCGTCGTCGATCCGTTGTCGCAGCAAGCGTTACCCGGCAGTGCGGCCGTGCTCGTCGTCGTCGACGATGTCGCCGATCGCCGCTCGATCACGCGCTCGGCGATCGCGCTCGTTCGTGGAACCGCACCCGAGATCAGCGAGCCCGCGATCGTCGTCGAGCTCGGAGCGCAGCGCCCTCGCCTCGCCCACGTCGGACCACTCACCGTCGAGACAGGCTCGAAGGCACGCGTCGTCGGTGCCCTCGCAGCGGCCCTCGCCATGATCGCGCTCCTGGCCGGCTGGATCGCCTGGCGCGAGCGCTGGCGCGTCAGCGCAAGTTGATCGCGGCGGCGTTCGTCGCGTCGAGCTTCGCGGTGATGTTGACCTTGCTCTCCGACAGGATCCACGCGGTCACCGCCGCGGCCTCGTCGTCAGTCAGCGTACCGGGCTTCTTGATCGGCATCTTCGCTTTGACAAAGTCGAGCACGTCCTTCGCGGTCTTGAACGTTTTGTCCTTGCGCAGCTTGGCGGTCTTCGCCGGCTTCTCCGGGAACGCCTTCTCGCCGATCACGGCGGGGTTCTTCGGGTTGCCCTCGCCGTTGTCGCCGTGGCAGCTTTTGCACTCCTTGTCGGCGTAGACTTGCTTTCCTGCGGCGTATTGCTCGGCCAGTGCCGCTTGCGCGATCGCCTCGTTGTCGGGCTCGGGCGGCTTGGTCTCCGCCGGCGGCGTCTCGGTGACCGGCTGCTTGGTCTCCTCGACGTGGGGTGGCGTCTTGGGCTTGCTGCCACCGCAAGCGGCGGCGAACACGAGTGCGAACAGGGCTGCCTTGAACATGGACCGCACAGTAGCGCGGCTCGCGTCGGTCAGCGCGCGATCGACACGAGAGATACGCGCGCCGGGATTTCCGCGATTCGGGGCACGAGGCTCCAGTAGTCGAGCTCGAGAACGATGCGGGGATCCTTGGTGCCCGACATCAGCGAGGCGACCTTTGGGACATCGGCGGCGGGTGTGTTCTTGACCGCGTTCAGCCGCAGGCGCAACGCGCCGACATCGCGGCGACCCGGAATCTCGGCCTTGTCGACGACCTCGGTGAACGCGCGCAGCGTATCGCCGGCAAACGTCGGGTTGACGTGTGCGCCCGCGTTCCATGCTGCCACGCGCAGTCCGGTGCCAAGACCGTTCTGCGCGATCGCCATCGCCACGCTGATCACGTGACCGCCATAGACGAGGCGCCTGCCGAACCGCGAGCTCGCCATGCCCACCTGATCGAAGTGGACCTGCGCGTTGTTGTGATACAGGCGAGTCGCCTGCATGTGATCGGCTTCCTCGACGGTCATCGCGTCGGGATGGTCGAGTCGCTCGCCGACATCGTACTCGTCCCACCGCCCGCCGGGATTCATCGCCCATTGCAGATCGTTGTAGCGTTGCAGGTTCAGGCTCTCGGGAACCGGCAGGCGATCGATGGTGACCGTCGCGGGCAGCTGCGGAACCTCGTTGACGCCCTTGGCCGCGTTTGGATCGCGCTTCGGGACCATCACCCACCGCACGAACGACAGGACCTCCTGTCCCTTCTGGTTGGTGCCGCGCGTGCGGACGTAAACGACGCCAGCGTCACCGCTAGACACCTCGCGGCGTCCGATCACATCGCTCTCGGCGACCAGGGTGTCCCCGGGATAGACCGGGCGCAGAAACCGCACGTCGGCGTAGCCCAGATTCGCGGTCGCGTTCTGGGAGATGTCCGGCACGCTCTTGCCGAACACGACGTGGAACACGAGCAGCTCGGGGATCACCTCGCGCACAAAGCCAAGGGATCGTGCGAGCTCGGTCGACGATGAGAGTGGGTGACGATCCCCGGTCAGCGAGATGTACGTCGAGATGTCGCCGCCGTGCAGCGTGCGAGGCACCGCGTGGACCATGTGCTGGCCAATGCTGAAGTCCTCGAAATAACGACCGAGCGAAACCTTCATGAATCGGCCGGCGAACCTATACCCGTGCGCGCGGCCGCAGCAAGACCAATCGAGTGGCCTTGCGCTGCCCTGCGCCCCGCGCGGACGGGCCTAATCCGAGAGCATGTACGAGTAGTTGAAGCTCTGCGGGCCGCCGTCCCACGCGGGAAACGTGGCAGCCTTGACCGCCGCCTCGACGCAGGAGGCCTCGGGCTTGCCGGCGAACGCGCCGCCGACCGAGACCTTCGTGACCCCGCCCGAGGGCGAGACCGTCAGCTTCACGGTCGCGGTGCCCTGGGTGCCCTTGTAGCAACCCTGGGCCTTCGCGGTGATCGACGACATGCCCTTCTTGAAGTCGTCGCCCGACAGAGACTTCTTGTCGAGCTTGGGCTTCTCGGCCTTCTTGTTCTCGTCGACGCCGGCTTCCTTCAGCAGGGCGTCGAACGAGGGCTCCCCCTCACCGCCGCCGGCCTTCTTGTCGCCGTCGGGGGTCTTGATCACCTTGGTCTCGGTCCTCGCGACCTTGGTGTCCTCGAGCTTGGCAGCAGTCTCGACGTCGACCTTGTGCGTGCCTGCTCCCTTGGCCTTCTTGGCGTGGCCGGGCTCGGCCTTGGTGTCCTCGGGGACAGCGGCGGCGACCGCGTCGGCCTTCGGCTCCTCCGCCGGTGCGGGAGCGGCCGCTGCGGAACCCGCGGCCTCAATCGGCGCGGCGGTTGCCGGTGCCGGTGCGACGGCAGGAGCTTGGGCGACCTGCGTCTGCCCGGCTTCCTTTGCCGTGCTCTTGCTGCCGCCGTTGCTCATAAAGATGAGGCCGCCCGCTGCTGCGGCGAGGCCCATGCCTACGATCATGATCAGCGGTCCCTTGGACTTCTTGCGCTCCATCGACGGGAGCGTGAAGGCCTGACGAACCGGCGGCGCCTCGGCGACGACGGGCGCAGCGGACATCGCTGCGAGTGCGGCGTTCGCAGTCGCCAGCGGTGCGAGCACGTCTTTGCTCTCGAGCTTCGTCTCGGGCTGGTTCGTCGCCTTGGTCTTGCGCGCCTTTGCGGCAACCTTCTGGGCGGCGATCACTTCCTGCTTCGACGGCAAGTCTTCGAGATCGGGCAGCGACACCATCTTGGCGGGCTGCGGGAGCGCGATGTTCGCGAAGCTTCCCGACGACGACGCGAGCACGTCATCGTTGGTCGGCGGATTCATCGTGATGCGCCGGCTCGACAGGCGCTGCTTCGTGGACTGCGCGAGATTGCGGATGTCGTGCAGGCCGGAGTCTTCCTCGCGTTCCGCGACCGG
>JAYVWH010001037.1:0-3594 GCA_043786265.1 Kofleriaceae bacterium
CGTCGCCCACCTCGCGCGCCGATGCGATGTACCGCGCGGGCGAGCTGTTCCGTCGTGCGGAACGTGGTGACGATGCGGTGCGTTGCCTCGAGGCGGCACTGCGAATCTCCGATACGCACCTGCCCGCGCTCGATGCGCTCGAGCATGCGTGGCGCGAGCGCGGCGATCTCGAGCGGGTCAGCGTGATCCTGGGCCGCAAGGTCGCCGCGACCGCGCGCCATCCGCAGCGCCAGAAGCCGTTGCTGTCACGCCTCGGCGATCTCCAGGATCAGCTCGGCCGCCCCGATGTCGCGCTCGCCACACATCAACGCGCTCTCGAGATCGATCCAACGTGGCGGCCGTCGCTGCGCTTCGTGACGTCATACCTGCGCACTGGTGGCGCGGCCGTCGCCGCTGCGGGTGGGTTTGCGCAGCTGTGCGGCGAGCTCCCGAGCGATGCGGGCGTCGATCTCGCCGTCGTCACCCGCGAGCGCAGGCTCGCGGCGCACGCGCTGTCCGAGCTTGTCGCTACTCACGATGACGCGCAGATCGAAGCAGTGCGCGCCGCAGCGCAACCGGCCCTCGATCGTGCCTCGCTCGATCCGAACGTGAACGTTGCTGCCGGCATCAGTCGCTTGCGAGGCGACCCGACCCAGCGCACCGCCGAGCAGTCCGAGGAGAACACGCCGAGCGGCCGCCACAAGGATGCACCTGCCGGCGCACTGTCCCTGCGCGACGCTGCGCGACGGTCGCGTGCTGCGGGCAAGCTGCAGGACGCGTTCGCATCGCTCGAGGCAGCGAATCACGTCGCGCCCGGTGATCACGATCTACTTCGCGAGATCGTCGAGCTCGCCATCGAGCTCGAAGACCATCACGCCACCGCGGAGCATCTGCGCTCGCTGGCGAAGCTCCAGGCCGGCGCGCGCAAGGGCGAATCGCTGCTCGCGCTTGCGGATATCCTCTACGACAAGCTCGACGACGAGCAAGGTGGGCGCGCCGCGATGCGCGAGGCCGCGGAGGCGTTCGGCTCGGGCGCCCGGCGCGACGGTACGCTGCGCATGCTCGCATCCGAAGCTGCATCGCACCTCGCGTGGGATGTGACCGTCGAGGCGATCCAGCAGGTCGAGCTCGGGCGCCGCTCGGGCGCGGATCACGTGTTGCTCTCGACCGCGCTCGTCCGCGCGGGTAAGCCCGGGGAAGCGGTGCGCGTGATCGAAGGCGCGACTGCATCGGGCAAGTTCGACGACGGCGGGCTACTGCTCAGGTCGCTCGAGGCCGAAGTCCTGCGCCGCGCGCGTTACAGCGAGGACGGCAAGACGTACGGCAGCGATGTGATCGCAAGGACCGGCTCTGCCGGCCCGCGCAGCGGCGCCGAAGGCGATGCGGAGTCGATCGACGCCAAGACCGAGTCGGTCGAGATGTGGCACTCGATCGGCAGTGCGGTCGGCGTGCCGTCGCTCGCGAGGCGCACGATCACGGAGACGGTCAACCTCCGCGATCGATTGATCGCCAATCAAGAAGAAGAGCCCGAGGATCCCGAGACGCTGCAGAAGCTACTGACGTTTCTCGAGCCCAAGGAGCCCGAGCTGCGGAGACAGCTGCTCGAGAAGGTAGCGAAGGACAGTGGCGGACGGGTACAGGCGATTGCCTGTCACGAGCTCGCACTGCTTGCGCGTAGCCAGGCACACGATCCGGTACGCGCAGCGGCACTGTGGCAGAAAGCTCATCGCGTCGACCCGAGCTACACGCCGGTGTGGATGCCACTCGCGGATGCGCTCGTTGCCGCCGACGAGCTCGACCTCGCGCGCGAGCTGTACGAACAGATCGCGACATCGACGACGTTCGACGAGGACCGGCGTGCGTGGGCCCGCGATCGGGCCGACGCGCTCGGTTACGACGACTCCGTGGTCTCCGGTGAAATCGCGAGCAAACCGTCGCGTCCTGCGGTTGCGGTGACAGCGCCAGGCCCCCTGCCCTCGCTCGATCTCGCGCGCGAGCTCGCCGAGGACGGAAAGTGGGCCGACGCAATCACGATTGCCGAGCGCCTCGCCGAGGCAGCGCCCGCGGACACCGATGCGCTCGAGCTGCTCGAGATTCTCTACTTCGAAGCCGGCGATGTAACCGCAGCGTCCGAGGCGATCGGGCGCCAGCTCGTACTCAGTGGCGATCCCGATCAGCGGGCCGCGTTGTGGCGGCGCCGGGCGAAGCTGTATCGCGATGCACTCGGTCGCGATGCCGAAGCTTACCGTTGCCTCAAGGAAGCGCATGCGTGCGCCCCTTCCGATCCGGAGATCGCGTACCAGCTGCGGACCGCCGCGATGGTGCGTGGCGAATGGGCGCTCGTGGCCTCGTTGCTCTATCGCGAGATCGCGGCCGCCGCGACCCCACGCGATCGCGGGGCACTGCACCTCGAGCTCGCGCTGATCTTCCTCGAGAAGCTCGATGACGCCTCGCAGGCGCAGGTCAATTTCGAGCAGGCGCTCGCATTCGATCCGACGATCCCAGCCGCGAAGGCGCCACTCGCTCAGCGCTACGAGCTGACGGGTCGCCATGCCGATGCGGCGCGCATGTTCAACGAGGCCGCCGCGAGCGCACGCGCTGCCGACCGGCCGGGCCTACTCGCGGCGGCAGCACGCAATCGCAGTGTCGCCAACGCGCAGGGCAGCCACGGCGCGCTGACCGGCCAGCTCGACCGCGCCGAGTCCCTCGGCGATAACGATGCCGCGGTCGACATCGCACATCAGCTGTGGCGCGCAGAACCAGGCCATCCCGCGGCATTTCGAGTGCTCGCGAACATCCATCGCAGCTCTGGCGATCTCGCGGCGCTCACGGAGCTGACCACGGTGCGCGTCAGCCGCGCGCAGAACGCCCCCGAGCGCGCGTCAGCATGGCTCGAGGTCGCGCGGCTCGCCGATGAGCTCGGCAAGCACACCGAGGCTGCGCGTGCGTTCGACCTCGCGCTCGTCGAAGAACCGAGCAACACCGCCGCGCTCGAGGCGCGCGCAGCTCTCGCGTTCAAGCTCGGCGACTGGAACACGGCCGATCTCATCTATCGTGACCTCGCCACCGGTGACACCGTCCTTGGCGCAGACGACCTCGCGCTACGCCGCTCGGTGATCGCGGAGCAGCTGGGACGCCACGAGGAAGCTCTCGAGCTCGCCAAGCATGCGGCGACACTGGCACCCGGCCGGTACGACGTGATGATGCGCGTGCAGCACCTGGCAACCGCGACCGGCGAGCTAAGAACCGCGATCGCAGCCGCACGCGCAGTGCTCGACTTGATCCCGCTCACCGACGATGATGGCACGCTTCGCACACGCCATGCGCTCGTCGAGCTCCACCGGAGGGTCGGCGAGTTCGACGAGGCAATCGCGCAGCTCGATGTCATCGTCAAGGACCACCCGCACCATCCACGCACGATCGAGCTGACCGCGGAGATGTACATCGCCAAAGGCGACTGGAAGACCGCGACCCGTTATCTCTATCAGCTCGTCCCGCTTGCACCGACGCCGGTAGAGCGTGCGCAGCGGTTGTACCGGCTCGGCGAGGCAATCCTGGTGCACCTCGGCGACATCGATCGCGCGGACGACGTGTTTCTGCGCGCCTCCGATCTCG
>JAYVWH010001038.1:0-2615 GCA_043786265.1 Kofleriaceae bacterium
TCAGCCCCGGCCTCGCGGGGGCCGACGGCGGCAGCCCCAGATTGACCGACCAGGCGTGCAGGGATCGGCCATCAACACCATGCCGGCGTGCCCACGCACCAAAGCTCAGGCCCGCGGTCCGCGCCGCCTTCACGCACGCGCGCGCGTCCCGCGCATCCACGATCTTTCGCATCGCCCCTGATCCTGGACGAGGCGGCGACCCGCGTCATCCCGCCATCGTTGATGGGTCACTTTCCAAGGGTGGGCGTCCCCCTTCGGGACTACGCACGAGTTGTTACTCTGTCAGCGCCCGCTCAGCTCTCGGATTGCGTCTTCGCGCTCCACTTCTCGTCCATGAAACGGGCTGAGACCTTTCGCGAGACCGCGCTGCACCATTGGTCAACTCTGCTCGACCAGTATCACGGCACAGGAGCTCGCTACATCTCGGTGGCCCGCATGACGGCCTGGTCGCGCCGCATAGCAGCGCTGTAGGCGCGCTTGTAACCACTCCTGCGCAGCCTCACCCGAACGAGGGAATCACAATTTCTTTGGGTGCGGATCTTCTGCGGCCGCGGAAAGCTGATCGATTCCGCGAGCTTGGTCGTTGTGGATCTGTCCGGATCGTTCGCGAGCGGGTAGCGTGCGCGGCCTGATGCCCACGACCAGCGCGACGAGGATCGCCAATGACAGCCCGTTCTGCGAGTCTCGGCAGAACATGACGAAGCTCGAGGACGACTTGATCAGTCCGGAGGCGATGAGCGCGCCGCTCCACGAGATCGAGCAGCTGCTGCGAGCGCAAGGTCGAGAGATGTTGCGGTCGTTGATGCAAGCGCACTTCGACAGTCGTTCGGCACAGGAGCGTGCCGTCGAGGTGCGCGACGTCGCGGGTGTCGAGCGTGACAAAGTCCGCCGCGGATCGAGAACGGTGATGACGGAGTTCGGTGAGGTCGCACTCGATCGCAACTTGTACCAGGCGCCTGGTGCCGACGGGCTCGCGCCGCTCGACGCGGCGATGGAGTTGCCCGAGGAGAAGTACTCGTACGAGGTGCGCCGGATCGTTGCCGAACAGAGCGCCAAGTCGTCGTTCGACGAAGTCGTGGAGTTGATCGCGAAACACACCGGCGCAAGCGTGCCGAAACGTCAGGTCGAGGAACTGGCGGTCCGTGCAGCGTGCGACTTCGACGAGTACTACCGAAACCGACTCCGCACAGCCGAGGACACCGAGCACCTGTTGATCCTGAGCTTCGACGGCAAGGGTGTCGCCATGCTGCACCGAGATCTGCGCGAGGCGACGCGAAAAGCAGCGGAGGCGACGCCGCGGCGCCTGGAGACGCGGCTGGTGAAGGGCGAGAAGCCGAACCACAAGCGCATGGCCGAGGTCGCGACGGTCTACACGCTGGAGCAATGGCCGCGCACACTCGCTGATGTACTCCACGGTCTGAGCGACAAGCACGAGAAGAAAGCCCGACGACCTCGGCCGACGAACAAGCGAGTCTGGGCGAGCATCGTGCATTCGCCCCAACAGGTCATCGACGACGCGTTTGCCGAAGCTGCCCGCCGTGACCCCGAGCACCGCCGTCGCTGGGTGGTACTGGTTGACGGCAACCGCGATCAACTCCGACTGATCAAGCGCGCCGCACGCAAGCTCGGCGTCAAGATCACGATCGTGCTCGACATCGTGCATGTGCTCGAATACCTGTGGCACGCCGCCTACGCGTTCCATGCCGAAGGCACCGACGAAGCTGAGAAATGGGTCGAACACCAATTCGTCAAGCTGCTCGGCGGGCACAGCGGCGGTGCTATCGCCAAGAGCCTGCGCCTGATGATCAAGGGCCACGGTCTCGACGCGACCACCGCGAAGCCCGTCGAGAAAGCGGCTGGCTACCTGGTCAAGAACACCCGCTACTTGCACTACGATCGCGCGCTCGCGGAGGGTTTGCCAATCGCGACCGGCGTGATCGAGGGCGCGTGTCGCTATCTCGTGAAGGATCGAATGGGTCGCACCGGCGCCATCTGGTCGATGCTCGGTGCTGAGGCCGTCCTGCGGCTTCGTGCACTCCGCGCCAGCGACGACTTCGACGACTACTGGCTGTTTCACGTCGCGAAGGAGCGCGAGCGAACCCACGTCTCACGCTACGCCGATGGCGCAGTTCCCAACCCGCTGCCGCGCAAGCCGCCGCAGCTCCGGCTGGTCAAGTGATCGGAACTGCTCTCGTCGAGCCATGTCCTGAAAGAGCCGCACCCAACCGATTTGAGGTGACCCGCTCGGCGCTTCCTCCCCTTCGTGGCGACCTCAGCTGGAGGTGGCGCCATCTTCGCGAGCAGAAACCGGGTAACGCGCTCCTGGCACTCAGCGAGGTGATCGATCGAGAGGTCGACGTAGCCGGCGGTGACCGATCCACGCGGGGGACGATGGTTCGTCAACACGTCGATCACGAACGGGGAGATGCCTCCGACCTCGACGAGCGCCGACGTGTACGTGTCGCGTAGACGGTGAGGGGAGGGCAGGATCTGTTTCGCCTTACCGGATTCGGCGTCGTAGCGCTGCTGCTTGCCTTCGATCACGTGCACCACGCCCCCGGCCTCATGCGCAGGGACGCCCAGCGCCGAGCACAGCGGACAGGCTTTGGCTTTGA
>JAYVWH010001039.1:0-4887 GCA_043786265.1 Kofleriaceae bacterium
CCCTCCCCGGAGGGAAAGAAGCCACGCTGCCCGTCGTCGTGGGCACCGAAGACGAACACGGCGTTGATATCCGCTCGCTCCGCCAGGAGACCGGATACATCACCCTCGACAGCGGGTACATGAACACGGGCTCGACGACGAGCGCGATCACGTACCTCGATGGCGAACAGGGCATCCTCCGCTATCGCGGCTACTCGATCGAAGACCTCGCCGAGAAGAGCGACTTCGTCGAGACGAGCTACTTGTTGATCAACGGCGAGCTGCCGAACAAGACGCAGCGCGAGCTGTTCTCGAAGAACCTCACGCGCCACAGCCTCATCCACGAGGACATGCACCACTTCTTCGCCGGCTTCCCGCCGACGAGCCATCCGATGGCAGTGCTGTCTTCGATGGTGACGAGCCTGTCCGCGTACTACCCGGACAGCCTCGACCGTAACAGCGCGATCGACCTGCACATCACGCGGATCCTTTCGAAGGTCCGCACGATCGCAGCGTTCGCGTACAAGAAGTCGATCGGCCAGCCGCTCATGTACCCGAAGAACTCGCTGCGTTACTGCGCGAACTTCATCCACATGATGTTCGCGGTGCCGAGCGAGGACTACGAGGTCTCTCCGATCCTCGAGAAGGCCGTCAACCAGCTCCTGATCCTCCACGCCGACCACGAGCAGAACTGCTCGACGTCGACGGTGCGCATGGTCGGCAGCTCGGGTGCGAACCTCTACGCAGCGATCGCCGGCGGCATACTCGCTCTGTGGGGCCCACTGCACGGCGGCGCGAACCAGGCCGTCATCGAGATGCTCGAAGACATCAAGAACAACGGCGGCGATGGCAAGAAGTTCATCGACGACGTGAAGAACAAGCGTGACAACCTGCGCCTGATGGGCTTCGGTCACCGCGTCTACAAGAACTTCGACCCACGCGCGAAGATCCTCAAGAAGATGTGCGACGAGGTGCTCAACCACATGGGCATCAAGGATCCTCTCCTCGACATCGCGAAGTCGATGGAAGAGATCGCGCTCAAGGACGACTACTTCATCTCGAAGAAGCTCTACCCGAACGTCGACTTCTACAGCGGCATCATCTACCGCGCGCTCGGCATCCCGACGAACATGTTCACTGTGATGTTCGCCCTGGGCCGCCTGCCCGGCTGGATCGCGCACTGGAAAGAGATGGTCGAGGATCCGCAGACGAAGATCGGCCGTCCGCGGCAGATCTACACGGGCAGCAAGCTGCGCCCGTTTGTTCCGCTCGCCGAGCGCGCGTAGCGGTCATTGCAGGCGAAGGACGAGCCCGTCGGTACCGCCGACGAGCACGGAGTCGCCATGGCGCTGTGCACACCACAGCGTCCCCTTGGTCTCCGACGGTAGCTTCTTGAAGCTCTCGCCGTCGTCGTAGGACACCAAGAGTGCGCCGCCGTCGCCCGCGATCACGACGCGACCGTCGAGAAAGTAGTCGATGCCGGCGATCAGCCCCTTGATGCCGACATCGATACGCTGAAACGTCTCACCGCGATCGGTCGAGCGCAGCACTGCACCGCCGGCACCGACGGCGATCAGTGTCCCGCGTGGTGTCACGCGCGCCGCCATCAGGTCGGCGCCGGATTCGGCCGATGTCTTGCGAAAAATCTTCGCCTCGCGGATGAACAAGTGGCCCGGCGCATCAGTCGGCACGAGCACACCAAGCGCGCTGTTCGAGATGCGACCGATGAACTCGGAGATGCCTTTGATCCGCGTGAACTTCGCGCCATCGTCGCGCGAGCGAGCCACGAAGCCGGCATCGCCCGCAGTCCACATCTGGCTGCGATCGTCCTCGACGACGCCAAACAGACACGCACGCGTCCGCATGGGGACCTTGGTCCAGGTCTCGCCGAAGTTGTGAGTCGACGCGACGTGGCCGTACTCGCCGACGACCCATACGTGCTCGCCGTGAACGAGGACCGCGCGGAGGCCGCCGCCGCCGCTGGTCGTCGAGCGGAACGTCTGGCCGTTGTCGGTCGACATCAGGAGGAGGTCGCGCCCCTGTCCACCGACCGCGACGACGCGATCGCCGTCGACCGCGATGCCGAGAACGAGCTCGCGGTGTTTCCCCGTCGGATGCGCGACGCTAACGACGGGCTTGCCCTTCGGGATCGCGCCCAACTCCCCCACCGGTTCCGGCATGGCCACAGGGTTTCACAGACGGCCGCGAGAATCACGCGTGCGCCACGCAACGAGCCGGACGACTGACTACTTCTTGCAGCTCGTCGGCAGCACGTGCTCGCGGTACTGGCCTTCCCAGTTGCCCGGCGGATCGTAGTTGCAGACGTAGATGTCGTTGCCCTTGCACTGCACGTGACCGCAGCCGACCTGCGTCGTCGTGGTCCATACAAGTTGCGTGAAGTGGCCGGTCTGCATCGAGAAGCCACCGCCGGAGAACTTGTAGAGCTTGACCTCGTCGTACCACATGGCCACCGTGCTCTGTGGATCGAGGGCGCCGATGCTACCGGCCGCGAGGTTCTCTCCGTACTTCTGACCCGGGCTGTGGCCGAATGCGCACCCTTGCTTCTCGAGCTCGTTCGCCCAGCTCTGCGCGACCTTCGCGAGCGTCGGCGACCATGTCAGCGGAGGCGCGCAGTGTCTGGCGCGGACGCGATTGTGCGCGGCGACAAAGGCTTCGGCCATCGGCTCGCGCGTCGCGGCCGGCGGCGGCGCATCGGTGGGCGTCGGTGGCGCCTCGCTCACGGGTTCGGTCGCGTTGGTCTGCGACGAGTCCCAACCGTCTTGCGAAGGTGTCCCATCCTTGGTCGCGGGCATGGGCTTCGGCTTGGAAGAGCCGCACGCGGCAGCCAAGAGGACGAGCGACAGGGAGACCTTCATTCCTTCGTCGCCTTCTGGGCACCGGGATAGGCCAGACCGAAGGCGCGCAGCTCTTGCAGCAGCTTGTCGGTCACCAGGGCCTTCTTCTTCGGCATGGGAGAAGTGTAGATTGCGCCCGTGGCACGACCAATGGTTGCGGAGTCGACTTCGGCGGCGCTGACCGACGGCATCCGGGTGCGGGTGCAATCGCACTATCTGCCCGAACAATCGTCTCCGCGCGACAGCCGCTTCGTCTTCGCGTACACGATCACGATCTCCAACGAGGGCTCGTTCACGGCGCAGCTCCGGACGCGGCACTGGATCATCACGGACGGACGCGGCAGCGTCGAAGAGGTCCAGGGTGACGGAGTCGTCGGCGAGCAGCCCCGGCTAGGCCCTGGCCAGAGCTTTCAGTACACGTCTGGGTGCGTGCTGACGACGCCGATCGGGACGATGCATGGCACCTATCAGTTCTACAAAGACGACGGCACCTACTTCGATGCGACGATCGCTACGTTCTCGTTGGCATCGCCCGTGCGCGACGACGATCTCAACTAATCCAGCGGAGACACCTACTTGGCGACGTACGGTCATGTAGGCAGGAAAATCGCAAAGCCTTCCCCTAAGCTATGCGTCTAAACCGCAGATGACGAATGCCGAGCGCGAGGCAGCCACCGCGACCGCCCTGGTCGAGGCGGCGAAAGGGGGGGACCAACGAGCGTTTGAAGCGCTCGTGAAGCGGTACCGCAAGCGCATCTACGCCCTCGCGCTGCACATGACTCGCTCCGCGAGCGAGGCCGACGACATCGCCCAGGAAGTGTTCCTCAAGGCGTTCCGCGCCCTGCCCGAGTTCGAAGGTCGCAGCCAGTTCTTCACGTGGGTCTACCGCATGGCGGTCAACCGCTCGCTCAACGCGCGCCGCGATCGTGCGCGCCGCGGCGAGGACACCCTCGATGACCCCCGCCTCGAGCTCGCCCTCGCCGTCGACGCCCGCGGCAACCCGGGCCGCGAGGCGGAGCTGCGCCAGACCTACTCGCGCCTGCTGCGCGCCCTCGACCAGCTACCGATCGAGATGCGCACGACCGTGATCCTCGTCTCGCTCCAGGGCATGTCCCACGGCGAGGTAGGTGTCATTCAAAAAGTGAGCGACGGCACGATCGCGTGGCGGATGCACGAGGCGCGTCGCCGGCTGCACGAGGCGATGGCCCCCGAGCGCATCAGCCGCAAGCGTGGCGAGCTGTCGTCCGAGCTTTCGCGCGTACTGACCGAGTACGGCCTGCCACTGATCCCCGGTAAAGCGCGCGCCTGAGTTACCATCGCAGGGCATGCGCTCCGTGCCCGCGCTCCTGATCGGAGTGGCCTGCTCCACGATCGGATGCAGCGATGATCGGCCGCCCGCCGATCCGTATCGCTGCCTCGCGAGCGGTGGGGAGGCGTGCTTCCAGCTACCGACCGATGTCGTCGGTGCTGCCGATGTGAGCGGCGCCGCCGCGATCCCGATCATCGCGTGCGGTGCGTACGAGGTCGCAAGCTCCCCGTCGCCGATCGCCTTCTCCGGTCACATCGTCGATTTCGGCACGACCGACAGCTACCTGTCCGGCGTGCGCCTCGAGACCTTCAGCGATCTGACGATGACGGATCTGCGGTTCGATGTGACCTCCGATGCCGACGGCGCGTGGGCAGCCACCGCGTCCGTCCCGAGCCTGGCGTACGGCCGCACGACGTCGGCGGGACAGCTGCCGCTGTACTTCATGTACGGGCGAATCGAGATCAACGACGCCGTCCAGGATAACTTCGACTTCCCGACTGCGTCGAAGGCGCAGGTGACGTCGGCGCTCGAGCTCGTCGGTGATCGGTTCCTGCCCGGCAAGAGCCAGGTCGCGGCGACGGCACGTGACTGCGCGGGCAACCGGCTGGTCAACGTGATCGGCAACATCGCTCCCGCGTCCGGCAGGAACGGCTCGCGTCTGTTCGAATCGAACGTGCGCGCTTACTACGGCATCGAAGGTTCACTGCCGGTGCTGGGCCGGCGCACCGAGCTGCTTCAGACGAC
>JAYVWH010001040.1:0-2007 GCA_043786265.1 Kofleriaceae bacterium
ACACCGATCATCTCGACGATCCGCGACGGCAAGGTCTGGCTCGACGTGCGAACCATCGCCGAGGACGAGCTGGCGACCGTGGCTGCGGCCGTCGGAGCCCTCTAGTCGAGGCGGGTTCACGCGTGCTCGCTTGACCGTCGACAGAAGTCGCGGTTATGTGCGCCCCGATGTCCCCTCGGGTGGTTGCAATCGGCGGCGGCAAGGGCGGCGTGGGCAAGAGCCTCGTCGCGGCCAACGTCGGTATCTTCCTCGCCACGCTCGGCAAGCGGGTCATCCTCGTCGACGCGTCGTTCGGCGCGCCGAACCTCCACCTGTTCGCTGGTGTCCCGCGTCCCGGTCGCAGCCTCGCCGAGGCGCTGGCCGCCGGTGGCCCGCCGCTCGCGGAGCTCGCCGTCCCGACGCACGTCAGCGGGGTGAAGCTGATCGGCGGGGTCTACGATCCGGCCTGGATCGCGAACCCGGGACCCGCGCAGGTGCGCGTGATCGCCGAGCAGCTGCATCAGTTGCCGGCCGACTGGGTCGTCGTCGATCTCGGTCCCGGTCTCGGCTCGTCCTCGCTCGAGCTGTTCCTCGAGGCCGACATCAGCTTGCTCGTCGCCGTTCCCGATCCGACATCGATCGAGCTGATGCACCGGTTCGTGCGCGCGGCGTTCCTCAAGCGTCTCGAGCGCCGCGGTCTCGCGCACCTCGTCCAGATCGAGGACCGCCTGCCGACGGACTACGAGGGCGGCTCGCCGAGCGCGCTCGACATCTACCTCGCTGCGGTCGCAGCGCAGAAGCCAGAGGTCAGCGAGCTTCGCGAGGCCATTCTCGGGTTCTCACCGCACCTCGTGATCAACTCGGCGCGTAGCAAGAGCGACATGGAGCTCGGCCGTGCGGTCGCATCGGTAGCGCGACGTCGCCTCGGTACGCCGATCCGTTACCTTGGTCACCTCGAGTATGACGAGGCCGTGTGGGCGTCGACGCGCCGGCGCCGGCCGCTGCTGATCGAGCACCCCGAGACTCGCATCGCGAAGTGCTTCGAGCGCATTGCCCGTGGGTTGATGGCCGTGCGCCCTCCGGCGGGGCTCGATGGCGACGTGCTGCCGTCGGACTCGCACTACGAGCTGCTGGAAGTTCCGCCGACGGCGAGCTTCGAGGACATTCGCCGCGCGAATCGCCGCATCCGCGACGTGTACGGCACGGAGTCGATCGCGGTGTCGGGTCTCTACGATCCAGCGAGCCTCGAAGCAGTGCACCGCCGGCTCGACCTCGCGTACACGACGCTGATGGACGCCGCCAAGCGCAAGGACTACGACATCGAGCTGTTCCCCGATGGCGTCCCGATGCCAATCGCCCATACTGCCACCTCACTGAGCGATGTCGCGCCGCCGCCTCGTCCGGGGGCCAAGCACGACGATCCGGCCCAGCTCGCGACGCGTCCACCGATGCCCGAGATCACGGCTCGCACCGAGTTCTCGGGGCCGCTCCTGCGCCAGATCCGCGAGGCCGTCGGAGTCGAGCTGCGCGAGATCGCGGAGCGCTCGAAGATCGGCATGGCCTATCTCCAGGCCCTGGAAGGCGAGGTCTTCAACAAGCTGCCGGCGGCCGTCTACGTGCGCGGTTTCCTGGCCGAATACGCTCGCGCCCTCGGGCTCGACGCCGAGCGCGTCAAGCAGACATATCTGGACCGCTATCGTGCCGCCCGAGGCCCTGCCGTGGACCAGGACGAGGACCAAGTGTCGCGGCCGAAGCCTTGACCCGGGCTCACGCGCGCACCTACGATCACGACATGGCCACCCTGATCGACAATCCCAAGCGCGCTCGTCAGCTGGCGCGCGCGATCGCCTCGGACCTCACGCTCTATCACGAGCCGAAAATCCTCGAAGGCATCGCGAACGACAACTTGTTCGAGGTCATGGCGGACGAGATCAAAGAGGGTGCTGACCTGTTCAAGAGTCGCGTGACCGAGGACATCTTTGGCCAGCACATCTACGAGCGTGCGATCGTGGACGTGCTCGTCAAGTC
>JAYVWH010001041.1:0-2536 GCA_043786265.1 Kofleriaceae bacterium
CGTCGGTCGCCGTCCATGCACACGCACCGGCACCTGTACTCAACCCACGTGGGTTCGCATGGCGAGGGAGGCAGGTAGCGCTTGTTCACTTGGACACAGAGCGGACGACCGGCCAGGTGCGCACGCAGCCACTCGAACCGATGGATGTTGGCCTCGATGCGTTCGCGCTGGCTGTCGATGACGAAGATGAACGCGTCGGCCGCGAATTGTTCTTCCAGAGAGTCCGCGTAGTACTGGTTCGTCCGACCGCGCACGTGCAGCCTCAGAACGTCGCCCACTGAAAACTCCGTGCCGATCTTCGGTGTCATCGTGCGATCGACGCCCGTATGCACGCGTATCGGCGACGCACCGCACAGCCGCTGATGCACGTGCTTCATCGAAGGTCGCGCGACTCGATACCACGTACGTGACGCGGAGCTCAGTCACCGTCGGTCGGGCGCTGCAGCGGTAGCTTGATCGTGAAAGTGGTGCCGGTCGATCCGGACTCGCACAGCACGGTGCCGTGGTGGTCGTCGACGATCTTCTTGACGATCGCAAGACCGAGGCCGGTGCCGCCCTTGCGCCCGGTCGCGAACAGCTCGAACAGGCGGCCCTTGAGCTCGGGCGGGATGCCCGGGCCGTTGTCGCTGACTTTCCACACGATCTGATCGTCTTCCTTGTCGACGATCACCTTGAGCTTGCCGCCCTCGGGCATCGCCTCGACGGCGTTGCGCGCGAGGTTATGAAACACGCGCAGCAGCTTCTGCTCGTCGAAGAAGGCGATCCCGTCGTAGCGAGGCTCGACCTCGAAGTCGATCGACCGTCCCTGCGTGGCGGCACCGAGCTGGGTGGTCAGCTCCTGCGTGAAGTGATTGACGTAGACCTTGCGCACGAACAGATCGGTATCGCCGCGCGCGAAGGCGAGGACCTCGCGCGTCATGCCGGCCATCAGGTCAAACTGGCGCTGGATCTGTTCGACGTAAGTCTCGCGCTGCTGCGACTCGTCGGACGCGGCCATCAGCTGGGCGTAGCCCGAGATGATCGTCATCGGGGTCTTGAGGTCATGGAGCAGGCCCGCGAGCATGCGGCCAATCGACGCGAGGCGATCGCGATTGGACTGCTCGCTGCGCCGGCGCGCGAGACCGATGGCCGATGCGGCCTGGGCGGCGATCAGGACGAGCAGCTTCAGATCTTCTTCGGCCCACGGCAGCTCGCCATCACGCGTGGTGCGGCGCTGGTCGATGATCTCGATCCCGCCCATCACGTCCTCACCATCGACGAGCGGCGCAACCATGATGTGCTGCGGCCTGACGCCGGCTTCGCGCGCGACCTCGGCGGCGTGGCGCGGATCGTTCGTTGGGTCGTCGACGATGATCGGGGTCTTGTGCGCGATCGACCAGCCGAGGAGGCCCGTGCCGTGTGGCAGCGTGCGCTCGATCAGGCGCGGTGCGGCCGGGCCTTGCACGGTGCTGAAGCGGAGCGCGCCATCGGTGCCGACGAGCGCGATCGAGCCCGCACCACCACCGAGAACGGTGATCGCCTGAGCGAGGATGCGCGACAGCAGATCGTCGAGATCGAGCGCAGCCGACAACTCCTTCTCGACCTCGTAGAGCGCGTTGAGCTCGCGCTGACGACGCTCGAGGTCGCGGCGTGCGCGCTGGAGCTCTTGATTCTGCGTGATCAGCGAGTGATAGAGCCGCGCGTTCTCGATCGAGATCGCGGCCTGGCTCGCGAGCGCGCGCATCAGCTCCTCGTCGGACTGGGTGAACGGACCGTCACCCTTGTTGAGCACCTGGAGCACGCCGACGAGACCACCGAGCGCGCCGAGCATCGGCACCGACAAGATCGATCGCGTGCGGTAGCCGCTCTTGAGATCGACCGCGGGCTGGAACCGCTGGTCGGCATAGGCGTCGGGGATGTTGACGATCTCGCGAGTCTGCGCGACCCAGCCGGCGATGCCCTCGCCCACCCCGATCCGGATCTCGGCGACCTCGCTACCCTGGATGACCTTGGACCACAGCTGGCTGCCGTCCTCGGTCATGAGGAACAGCGTCGAGCGGTCCGCCTCCATCAGCTCGGTGACCTTCTCCATGATGAGACGGAGCAGCGCGTCGAGGTCGCCGGCGTTCGACAGCGCCTTGCTGACCTCCTGGACCAGCGCGACCTTCTTCTGCTCGCGCCGCAGAGCCTCGCCGAGCGACTGGACGGACTCGCCCGGTTCGCTCGTTGCCAGTCCCTTGGCGTCCGACATCCCAGGGGCATCGTACCGCACCTCCCCCAAGGTTCGCCCGGGGGACGCCACACAAGGGCTTCGATAAGCGCTTACTCCATGCCGCGGCGGCGCAGGTCGTCCTCGTCGAGGCCCTCGAGGTGACCGATCTCGTGCAGCAGTGTGTCGCGAATCTGCTCGGACAGCTCGGTGCGCGTCTTCGCGGCACGCGCGAGGTTCTTGCGATACAGCACGATCGACGGCTGCTCGTCGGCAGTCGCAAGGGCCGGCTCTGCCGGCCCGCGCAGCGGCGCCGAAGGCGACGCGGAGTCGGTAATCGCAAGGGCC
>JAYVWH010001042.1:0-4865 GCA_043786265.1 Kofleriaceae bacterium
CTTCGAACGCGTGGCGACGCACAACCTCGCCGAGCACCGGCTCTGGCGCAACCAGCTCGACGATGCGCTGAAACTTGCGCATCGCGGTCTCACATTGCAGAGCGCGGCGGAGGGAACCACGCGACCGGATCGGCTCCTGCTCGCGCGCGTCCTCGCGGCACGCGAAGACTGGGACGATCTCGACGACGTGCTCTCGACGTTCGACGCCGAGGACGACCTCGGCGATGAGGATCTGGCTACGCTTCAGCTCTTGCGCGGTGTCGCCGGGGACGACCCGGCGGCGATTGGTGACGCGTTGCCGGGAACTGACACCTTGTTCCAGCAACTGCGCATCGAGCTCGGACTGCTCGCGGCGAAGCGGGGTGCGCTTCCTCCGACAACCCGCGACACCTTGATCGAGATCGCACGCAAGGATCCCATCTGGGCGGCCCGGATCGACGAGTTTGCCTACCTTGCCCGCTGAGTCGGATTTCTGTCCACGTCGCAGATTCGCGGCAGGGCGGATACGCTTTGCTTCGAACGCATGAGTGATAGTCGTAACCGTCGGCCGTATATCAACGACTCACTCATGGCGGCGGCATCGCAACATCCAACGATCGAGGGCTACAAGATCGATCGTTTGATCGGTGAGGGCGGTTTCGGCCAGGTCTGGCGAGCCACGCGTCACGACGGAATGCTCGTCGCGATCAAGATCCTCCACCTCGAGCTGATTCGTTCGAACGACGCACTCACGCGCTTCGATCGCGAGCTGACGGCGATCGAGCGACTCGATCACCGCCACGTCGTGCGCGCTTACGATCGCGGCACGCTGCTGGATGGCCGGCCGTACCTCGTGCTCGAGTACATCGATGGTCCGAGCCTGCGCGACGTGATCCACGAACGTGGCTCGCTGCCACCGACGGAGATGCTCGCCATCATCGAACCACTGTGCGAGGCGCTCGCCACCGCACACGAGCTCGGCCTCGTGCACCGCGACGTCAAGGCATCGAACGTGATCCTGGGTCACGACGGTGTGGGCTTGCGTCCGGTGCTGTTGGACTTTGGTCTGGTCAAGCTGCTCGATAGCGATGGCCCGGGCCTCACGTCGTCGCGAAGCATGCTCGGCACGCCGGCCGCCATGGCGCCCGAGCAGATGAAGGGGCAGCCGGTCAGCGCACGCACGGATGTCTACGCGCTCGGCCTGCTCGCATTTCACATGCTGACGGGGGCGCCCGCATTCGGTGGCACACCCGGCGTGGTGCAGAGCTACCTCCAGGTTCACGGGCCGCGCCCGCGACCGTCGGCGAAAGCGGATCTCGATCCCGCGATCGACGAGCCGATCGTCAAGGCGCTCGCGCCCGATCCAAGCGCGCGGTTCGCAACACCGCGCGAGCTGCTCCACGCACTGCGCGCCGTGATCGCGCCGGCGGCGGACGGTGGCGAACAGCCGGTCGTCGCGCTTTACGTGGAGGGCGGTGCGCTCGAGCTCGCGCTCGCTTCCGGGATCGCGACCAACGCCGGCATGACGATCGCGATGACAGCACCCGACAGTCTGATCGCGGTGGCCGCATCTGTGGATGTGTCAGCACTGCGCACACGCCTCGCCGATATCGCTACATCGGCGAAGGTCGCTATTGGTCAAACGAGCGCGACGATCTGTGCTGGGGCGGTGGATGGGCCCGCGCTCGATGTCGAGGGGTGGGCTCCGTATCCACTCACTACCGGCGTTTGGATCACACCTGCGTTTCTGTAGGTGTCCGTCTTTGTTGAGGAAATTCTTGCGTTCGTCCATCTAGAGGCTCCACACTCGTTTCGGATGAGTGAGATTCGCACCATGCGCACGCTGATATTTGTTCTGGCGGTCGCTACAGCTGCACCCGCGTGCACTCTCGATGATCCTTCGACCGGCGAGACCACTCAGCGCGTCGAGCTCAAGAACCGGTTGTCGTCGAACCGGCTGTCGTCGAATCGGTTGTCATCGAATCGCCTGTCATCGAATCGCCTGTCATCGAACGCGCTCGATTCGACGAAGCTGGTCGCGCTGCAGGAGACTGCAGGCATCCTCGAGTCGGTGAGCGGGCGCGACGTGTACAGCTACATCATCAGCTGTGCACTGCCGGCGGATAAGTCCATTGTCGCCGATCTCAACTATCTTCCGGTCGTTGCGGCGCCCGGACCCAACGACCCGTCGCGACCGCCGGACACCAACTGCACCGATCCCGGCCCGAACGGCGTGAACTGTCCGAACTACACATGCGTTGGTGGGGTGTGCACCTTCTACGGCAACGCCAATCTAGCCCCAGGCTGGATCAGCAAGAAGCTCGGTAACGCGGACGCCGGCTGGGTCAGCGCCTGCATGTTCGCCCGCGTTAACGCGAACGATGTCGCCGAGGCGATCTCGCTGCGCGGTCGCAATGACGCGCTGGCCGTGAGCCCCGAAGAAGCGGCGGAGTTCACCTACGAAGAGGGCGCGTTCTACGGCAACCTCTTCATCAACGATCCGGATCCGACGCATCCGCCGGACTGGAATGCTTGCCGCGGCGCGGACAAGGCTGCGACTCCGACGTTGGGTGGTCTCGCGAATCGCGAGTGTGCGGAAGAGAACCCGAACAACTTGGGCTTCACCTACTGCGGCTTCAAGTACAACGGCGACTGCCGGGACTTCGACACCACGACGCCGAGCCCGCACGCCTGCGCCTCGTTCGATGGCACATATAACGACTGCCACGACAGCCAGAGCAGCGATCGGGGCCATTGGCACAAGTCGTCCAATTATCGTCAGGTCATCACGACCTACATCTCCAACCTGTAGCTAAGATCCGCAGGGTGAGGACCATCCTCCTACTGAGCATGCTCGTCGCCTGCAAGAGCGACGTGCGAGCCATCGCCGATGCACGTGACGGTGACGGCGACGGCGCCATCGACGGCGACGGAGACCGAGACGTCGACGCCCCCGTGGACGCCCCCGTGGACGCCGATCCCAACGTGCGCGGGATTGTCAGCGTCCACATCGTCGATCGCAACGGCGCTGCAGTCCCTGGGATGCACGTCGTCTTCATCGACACGGACGCTACCGTTAGCGACCAGGTCGCCGACGCAGCCGGGATGACGAGCGCAAACGTATTTCCCAATGCGAGCGTCACGGCGATCCGGGAAGTCGCATCGGTACCGGCCGCCTATCAGCTGACGACCGTGCTCGCGCTCAATCCGGGCGACACGATCACCTTGATCGCGGCACCCGGCACGGTGGCTTCCACCGAGGACACGTTCACGCAAGGGATCGTGCCGCTGCCGGCAGCGAACGTCGTGAGCGCGACGAAGCAAGGTTCGACGGGAACATTCACGACGCTGGCGCCGCACGGGCTGGCCATCGGCGACACCGTCGTCGTCGACGATACGTCCGTGATCGCATACCGCGGCACGTGGACGGTGACCGCCACGCCGTCGTCGACGCAGTTTGCCGTCAATCTCGGCAGCGGCGGGCAGCCGGATGCCACCGGCGGCACGGCGGCCAAGGCCGATCGATTCATGGTGACCTATCCCGCGTACGTGAACGCCGCGAGCTACTCGATCTCCTCACCGTGCGGAACGACCGACGCGGGGACCGGGACGACGGCGACGATCCTGCTGCGTCCTGGATGTTCGACGGCGACGATGGACCTCGTGGTCGTTGCCAAGTCCGGCGTCGGAGCCGTGCTCGCGTGGACCCAAGCGACGAATGTCGCGTTTACCGCGAACGGCAACACCACCGTGACCGCCGCATGGCAGTCGCCGAGTGCAATCTCTGCGACGTACTCCAACACCACGACTCAGGTCACCGACATCGGTCTCGCACGGTTCGCGCCCTATATTCGGCCGCCCTCGCTGGCGGCGAGCGGAACGACGACCGGCGGACCGACGACGCTGATGGTAACGGGAAGCACGCCGGCCCGCGCAGCGATGCAATCCCGGCTGACCTGTTCCGGTGCGGGGTGCGTGTCGACGATGGCGCAGCAGACCATCACGCAAACGGTCGACGGCACGGCGACCACGTACGCGCTGGATGTCGGCGCGAACCTCCTGCCGTGGGTCACCGCGACGTGGCTGCCGCCGACGACCACGATGCAAGTCACCGTGACCGGAACGGGGTCCTATGATCTTTTTCAGGGCGCAATCCGTTACACGCGCGGTTCGGTGACGCAGGTCATCTACACGTGGCGCGTCTTCGGACCCACCGCTGGAACGTTCAAGTTTCCGACATTGCCGAGCACGGTTCCCGGTGATCCGACGATCCGTGTCAACGATCCGCAGGCTTCGTATCTCGTCAATGTCTGCGAGTCGGACGCCATCAACGGCTACCGTGACGCGATCAAGAATCCTTACGTCGCGCTGGGGACATGCTTGGCGTCGTCCAGTCCTGACGTCGTCAGGTTCGGCGGCACGACGAACCGGCTCAGCCAATCGAAGTGATGCTATCTTTGCGGCGTGAGCATCACGCGCCGCATCCTCGAGAGCGCGCAATCCGGGCTGTCGAAGCTCACGTCGCTGGTCATCGTCGACGATGAGCCGCTGAGCTTCGTCGAGTCGACGGCGCTCCAGACCGAGCTGACCGCTCGCAAGGCGGCGCGCCAGAAGTCGCCGCGGGCGGCCGCTGACAACCCTGTCGCCAGGCAGGCGCTCGCGACACCCGCTGCACGCGCGGCGCGCGACAAGGCCGCTACGGACCGCGCTTCGCGCATCCACCGCGAACGCGACGAGCGCGACGCGAAGCAGAAGGCGGCCGCCGACGAGGCGTTTCGCAAGATGAAGGAGCAAGCCGTCCGCGGCGGCGGCACCTGGTCGTCCACCAGCACCAGCTCGGCTGGCAGCAGCAGTAACGGTCAGCAGCCGGGCGCCAATAGCGGGGC
>JAYVWH010001043.1:0-3675 GCA_043786265.1 Kofleriaceae bacterium
CGATGTCGGCCGCGGTGATTGTTTCGGAGGTGTCAGCCTGCTCATCCGCTGACGACTCCGATGCGGGCTCGGCCGGCGCGGGCGGAGGCGCAAGCGTGCGCGGCGCCGGTGGTGGGGCGGGTGCGGCAGGCTCGCCTGCGAGTGTCGGCTCGCCCGTCATCGCCGCGACATCGGACGCGAGGTTCTCGCGCAGAATATCGAGATCATCGGCGGCGAGCACGTCGTGACTGAGCGGGCTGTCGGAGTAGCTGACGAGCTTGCCATCGCGATCGTAGATCACGACGCGGAGCTGGTTGTGAATCGTGACCTCGCACGCAATCACGCCACCGGCATGGAGCTGCCGGACGGCGTCGCGCGTGGTGTCATCGTGATGAACGAGGACGTGCAGCACGGCGGCGGGCACGGGCTTGGCGGCGACATGAAGCGAACGGACGAGCGCAGTCACTTGGCGCTCGACCTTCGCGTGATCCTGGTCGCCTGCTAATCCGGCGAAGATGATCGCGAGCGCCATGAACATCACGCCACCAGCCTTACCGTCTTGGCGACGGGCTTGGAGGTATCGACGCCGATGTGACCGTTCGCGAGCACGCAGACCGCATAATGCTGGAGTGGGCTCGACACCGGTCCGCTCACGATCGTGCCATCAAACGTGAACAGAGCGCCGTGGCGCGGGCAGCGATAGCGCGTGCCACTGACGGTGCAGACCGCGCCTTCGTGCGTGCAGCGCGACGTCAACGCGAACAGCCCGCTTGCGTCGCGCACGACGTAGAACCTGCCAGTCGAGAAGTACACCGGCTTGTCGGCAACGAATGTCGACGGATCGCCGACGTCGGTCGCAGTCGCGCCGCACGTCGCGCCGGTGGACGTTCCCGCATCCGGTGCGCGCGTGCCGGCGTCGGGCAGCCCGCCGATCGCGCCGGTCCCGATCGCACCGGTGTCGCCGTCGGTGCAAGCGATCATGGAGAGGCCGACGCAGCCAGCCGCGAGCGTGAACAGATCACGCCGCGTTATGTCATATAGACCATCAGCCCTTCTCATCGCCATCAGTCGACTCCAAGCCGGACACATTGTCTGCCGGCGCGTACTCACACGAACTGACCACGCGATGAACGTGACGCCTCACTCGACATGCGGATATTGCGCCTTCACAGCGCTGAAAATTGCGGTAGCGTGCGGTCGATGTTTCGAGCTTCGGGGCTCGCGCTCGCGCTCACCGCATGCGTTGGGGTCGATAACCCGCCGGTACCGAGCCCTGCGGCCGGTCTCGATGAGGCAATCTTCCGCTGCAGCGTCGAGCCGATTCTCGCGCGCCAGTGCAGCTTCAACGCGTGCCACGGCAATGCCGGCAGCCCGTTGCGCGTGTACACACCGGGCAAGCTGCGCGCGCTGCCGGCCGCGACGATCGACGATGCGATCGCGCCGCTCACGGACGCGGAGCATCACGCCAACTTCCAGTCAGCGGCCGGGTTCAATTTCGGCATCACCGCCGTCGAGGATAACTTCCTGTTGCGCAAGCCCATCCCCGCAATCCAGGGTGGCTACGAGCACACCGGCGGCGTCATCTTTCCCACCGGCGGTCTCGACCCTCAGTACGACACGATCCGAAACTGGCTGCTCGGCCGAGGAGCGTGCCCATGAGGGCGGTGCTGGTGGCGGTGGCCATGCTCGTACTCGCGCGGGTCGCGAGCGCATTTCCAACCGGTGAGCAGTTCGATCTCGATCCACTGAAGGAGGACGGCGCCGGCGGGATCGCGTTCGACGGAGCCCCCCGGTGGGCGGGCCACACGTGCGCGGTTTGTCACACGGGAGCTCCGGCTCGCATTGGCCTTCGACTCGAGGCAGATCGCCCCGAGCTGTTCACCGACGGGTGGCAGCCGAGCGTTCAGTATCACCTCCGCGTGCTCATCGAGAACGCGTGGGCGGCGTCGGAGTACACGGCCGACGGTGATCGGTGCGGCTTCAACGCATCGCCCTATCATCCGTGCGACGAGAACGGGTTCGCGCTCGAGCTGACGAATGCCAAAGGCGCCCCGGTGGGGAAACTCGCGGCGTTTGCCGGCACAGCTTGCGCGGGCGCGACGCCGCCGATGGATGCGGCCGTGCGCGTACTGACCGATGGCAGCGCGGTCACGCACAACGGTGCACATATGGGCGTGCTGCAGTGGGACCTATGCTGGACCGCGCCCGCGGCCGGCGCGGGAGTCATCACCGCATATCTCGCTGCGGTCGACGGTAACGGCGGCGATGGCACCGAAGCTTTTCCCAACGACACGATCGGCGATGACGTCGCCGCCGGTGCCGTGCCGATCGCCGAGCAAGGAGTCGCCGCGCCAGCGCAGAATGGCGGCTGTGATGCGGGAAGCGACGTCGGCATCGCGGGTATTGCGCTCGTGCTCGGCGTGGTCCTGCTCGCTCGCCGTCGCAAGTCATGCGTGATTGTCGTGCTCGCGATGCTCGGCGCGTGCGTTCACGTTCGGCCGCGCCAGCGCGGCACGCTGGCACATCGCAACATGCGATTCGCCCCCGATCCCGCCGAGGACGAGCTCGACCTCCACATGCAGGAGGCACGCGAAGGCTCGCAGGGCGGCTACGGATCGTCGGGTGGTGGATGCGGCTGCAATTGATCTCCGCCGCGATGGTTGCGACCGCGACCACTGCGAGCGCGGATACCGAGTTCGTGTCGAAGGTCCAAGTCTACACCGATAGCGATCACACGCAGGTCGTGTCACCCGTCGTACAGGCGAAGTCGGATGTCGCGCCAGGCACCAACGTCGCGGTCGGTTATCTCGTCGACGCTGTCACGTCGGCGTCGGTCGACGTCGTCTCGCAGGCATCGTCGATCACGATCCACGACACGCGTCATCAGGCATCGACGGCGCTATCTCAGCAGTTTGGAACGGTGACCCTACGCGGGGGCTACTCGTACTCGAAGGAGAACGACTATCTCTCGCACACGCTCGAGCTCGGCGTACAGGACGAGCTGTTCGACAAGAACACCACGCTCGCGCTCGGCTATGGCATCGCTCTCGACACGGTCAGCCGTGCGAACGACGTCAACTTCGTTCGCGACCTCCACGTCCATCACGTCGCGGCATCCTGGACGCAGACGTACTCGCCGCGCACGATCGGGCAGGCGACCTACGAGCTGACGTACGCAGATGGATTTCAAGCGAGCCCATACCGGTTCGTTCCGGTCCGGATGACCGAGAGTGCAGCACCGGAGCTGTGGGTCCCCGAGACCGATCCCACGACGCGACTGCGCAACGCACTCGTGCTCGGGGTGAATCGCGCAATCGGCACGGCGAGCTCGCTGCAGGGTGACTATCGGTTCTACTTCGATACGTGGGGGATCAGCAGCCACACGATTGGCGTGCGCTACTTCGCGAGGCTGTCGCACAAGGTCGAGCTGCGCCTGCGCGAACGGCTCTACACCCAGTCGAGCGCGAGCTTCTACCAGCGCAACTATGCCGCGACCGCGACCTACATGACGTACGACCGCGAGCTGTCGTCTCTGTGGTCCGAGACGGTCGGGGCCAAAGTCTCGTATCAGTTGAGTGACCACCTCGTCGGCGAGGCCAAGGTCGATGCATTTTATTACCACTATGCCGAGTTCGCGCCGCTGACCTCGCGCACGGGCCTGAATGCCGGCCTCGGAATTCTCGTCACGTACTAAGA
>JAYVWH010001044.1:0-2418 GCA_043786265.1 Kofleriaceae bacterium
GGGCAACGGCCGCGATGGCGGCGACCGCCTCCATCACTTCCGCATCGCGCTCGGCAGCCTCCGCGAAGCGGGCGCGGTGCTCGATATCGCGAGCGCGCATGGCTGGGTCTCGCAGCCACCGCCGCTGGATCGCGAGCGAGACCGCCTGTGCGGCATCATCTACGGGCTCCAGCGCAGGCGGTAGGCCCCCGGCCGGCCCTGGGCCGGGCGTCACGTCCTTCTCGGCCACACCGTCGGCTAAGTAGCGGAAGTTTGCCCCGACACTAAGTCGCGGCTTGCCCCTAAGTTGCGGCCCGTAGCCCGAACAACCACTTCGCAATGCGAGACGGAATCGGCCGCGGAATCGGAGGTATCGGACGCGGACTCGGACTCGGTATCGGACCCGGACGCGGACGCGGACTCGGACGCGGACGCGGAGGCGGAGGCGGACGCGGAATCGGACCCGGTATCGGACGCGGACCCGGTATCGGACGCGGACGCGGACGCGGACTCGGAGACGGACGCGGACCCAGTATCGGACGCGGACTCGGTATCGGCGCGGACTCGGAGTCGGAGGCGGACCCGGACTCGGACGCGAACCCGGTATCGGACGCGGACCGTATGCTCGGATCCGAGTCGCTTACGCGACCGCGGCCGGTTGGCCGCCCGACGAACCCGCGGACGCCTTCTTGGCGCCGAGCTTCGACAGGTTCACCGACACGAGCTTCGACACACCCGGCTCCTGCATCGTCACGCCGTACAGCGTATCGGCCGCTTCCATCGTGCGCTTGTTGTGCGTGATCACGATGAACTGAGAACGATCCGTCATCTCGCGCACGATCTCGTTGTAGCGATCGACGTTCGCTTCATCGAGCGGAGCATCGACCTCGTCGAGGATGCAGAACGGCGACGGCTTGATCAGGAAGATCGAGAAGACGAGGGCCACAGCGGTCAGCGCCTTCTCACCACCGGAGAGCTGTTCGACGGTCGTGTTCTTCTTGCCGGGCGGCTGCGCCATGATCTCGACACCCGCCTCGAGCAGGTCGACACCCTCGCCACCCGCGAGGGACAGCGAAGCTTGACCACCACGGAACAGACGCGGGAACACCTCCTTGAAGGTGTTGTTGACCGCCGTGAACGTGTCCTTGAACAGCTTGCGGCTGGTCTTGTTGATCTTGTCGATCGCACGCTGCAGCTGATCGACCGCGCGCTCGAGATCGTTCTGCTGGGCGGACAGGAACTCGAAGCGCGTGTTGACCTCGGAAAACTCCTCGATCGCCGTGAGGTTGATGTCCGAGCCCATGCGCTCGATCAGGTCTTTGAGCTCGGTGATGCGAGCATCCTGGACCTCGGTGATCGAGTCGCGCAGATGGAAGGCGTGGATGATCTCCTTGACGTCGAGCTGGTAACGCTCGTCGATACCCTCGACGACGTTGCCCTTGAGCATCGCGATCTGGCCACTGCGCAGCTCGAGCTGACCGAGCTCGGATGCGAGCCGGTCGGCCGTCGTGCGCAGCTCGCGAGCCTGGAGCTCGACCCCCGTGAGCGCCTGGAGGCGCTGGTCGTAAGTGAGCCGGCCATCGTCGAGCTCGGTGACCTCCAGCTCGCGCTCGGTACGGATTTCGGCGAGCTCGGACGTGAGGGCCTCGCAACCGGCGCGCAGGTCGGTCGAGCGGCGCGCGCCATCATCGATCTCCTGTGCGAGGCGATCGGACCGCGTCGCGAGCTCGTTGTCAGTCTGCTTGAGGCGCAGCGCCGACGATTCCACCGCTGCACGCTTCTCTCCGAGCTGCGCCGCGCGAACGCGGGCCTCGGTGAGGGCGGTGGTCAGCTGGTCGAGCGAGTCGCGGTGAGTGGTGACCTCGGCGATCAGCTCGAGCTGCGCGCGCTCGAGCTCGGCGATCCGGTCGGTCGCTTGCTGCTTGCGCTCGCGGGCCGCCGTGTCGTCGATCTCGATCGCGCGGATGCGATGCTCGAGCTCGAGCTGCTCGTTACCGAGCTGGCCGAGGCGGTCGCGATGACGCTCGAGCTCCCCGCGCACGCGGGTCTCGTCCTTCTGATGCCCCATGATGGCGACCTCGCCCTCGTGGACCTGCGTACGCAGACCATCGAGCGCCTTGCCAACCATCTTGAGCTCGGTCTTCGCGGTAACCAGGCGAGCCATCGACTCGGACAGGTCGTGCTCGAGCTTGCCCACGATGTCCTCGAGGTCGCGGATCTCGCGCTTCTGCGCGAGCACGCCCGCGCCCTGCGCATCGCGCGAGCCACCCGAGACCACGCCGTCTTGCTCGACGACGTCGCCGTCCAGCGTGACCATGCGGTCGGTGACGCCCCGCTGGTGCAGCTCCAGCGCCCGGGCGAGGTGATCGACGACGAGGGTCGCCCCCAGCAGGCGCTGGCCGACGGCCTCGTAGCCGGCGCTGAACGTGACGAGGTCGG
>JAYVWH010001045.1:0-4888 GCA_043786265.1 Kofleriaceae bacterium
CGTGTCGATGAACTGATGATCGATCCAATCGTGCTCGATCATGAGCTGCAAGACACCGGCGAACAGCGCCGCGTCGCGTCCCGGCTTGACCGGGAGGTAGAGATCGCAAGTCCGCGCCACCGGGGTGATCCGCGGATCTTGGACGATCACCTTCGCGCCCTGCTCGCGCGCTTGCCAGATGTAGTTGGTCGTGATCGGCGAGCACTCGGCGACATTCGAGCCCGCGACCCAGATCACCTCGGTTCCGACCATGTCCGACCACGGATTCGTCGTGCGATCGATCCCGAACGCCTTCTTGTTCGCGGCACCGGCACTGACCATGCAGAGCCGCCCGTTGTAGTCGATGAACGGTGTCTTCAGACAGACGCGCGCGAACTTGCCGAGCAGGTAGCACTTCTCGGTCGTGAGGCTCGCGCCGCCGAGCACGGCGATCGATCCATTACCGTGCTGTGCTTGCAGCCGCGCGATCTCGCGTGCGACCGCCGCGATCGCGTCGTCGTACGGCATCGACCGAAACCCACCAGCCGCGGACGGGTCGCGCCGCTGCGCAGTCAGCAAGCGATCGGGATGCGAGCCTTGGAGGTAACGCTTGACGCCCTTGGGGCACAGCATGCCGCGGTTGAACGGAAACTCCTCCCACGGTTCGAAGCCGATCACCTCGTTTTTCCGAACTTTGAGCTGGATGCCGCATTGCTGGCCGCAGAAACAACAGTGCGTCTTGACCAGTCGCTCGGGCTCATCGGAGGCAACGCCTCGCGTTCCAGCCGACAGGTGTGGGCCGAACGCGTTCGTGATCTCGAGATCATCGACGGGAAGGGTTGCCATGTCAGAGCCTCTCTGGGTTAGCAGCGTTTGCCCATAGCGCGCCTTGTGCAAGGCCAAAAAGCGCGCGCCGGCATGGCGGGCAGACCTGCTGATAATGACTCGCGCCACCGGCGGAAGTCTCGTAGCGAAAGCCGAGGTCGCGCTCGACCGTGATCAGATCGCGGATCATGGCGGCCGATGCGAACTCCTTGCCGCATCGCGCGCAGCGCGCTTGGTCGCCGCGTTCGCCGGCGGATTTGTAGAACGCAACGCCCAGCTGCGCCGGCCGTTGGAAGATGTGAAAGAACTTTCCGAACGGCAACCACAGCATCGTGACGATCACGGTGATCGCGTGCAGGATCGAAAGAAAGTCGTACGCGTACCCTCGGAGCCAGGTGTAGCTGATCGTCAACATGAGTCCGGTCACGCTGATCGCCGCGAGGAGGACGAGCGGCAGGATGTCCTCGCCGAACTGTTGCACGGCTTCAGCACCGCGATCGCGCATGCGCCGCCGGAACGCGAGCATGACGCCGGCGAGGACAAGCAACGATGCCCACACGAGTCCGTGAAACACGATGAACGCCAACACGGAATCGACCGGAAAATCGCCGACGTGCAGGCCGAACATGAAGGTGCGGTAGGTCTCGAAGTGTCCGGGGGCGGTCTCGAAGTGAATCCATCCCCACACCAGCGGGAACGTGATCGCCGCTGCAAGAATGCACCCCCACATCAGCAGCGCATGCGCCACGCCGCGCAACTTTCCGCGCCGGAAGATGAAGCGATTGAACGCGACCTCGACCACGGCGCGCTTGATCAACACGAGCACGTTGACGACAAAGGATCGCGGCGACAAAAACGCGCGCCATCCGCGCCGCCAGTACATGCGAGTCGGCGGTCGTTGCAGCCACATCGCGTAGCGGTACGTGATCCCGAACGTCGCGAACAACGTGGCAAACGTGTACCCAACGAGTGCCGCATCGAAATGCGCGAGCTTGCGCGAGCCAAAGATGATCGCTGCGCCCAAGACCGCCGTGAACACGATCGCCCACAAGCCTGCGCGTACCGTGGGGGAGCTCATCGCGCGGTCATCCTGACAGAACGAACGTCGCGAATGGCTCACCGGGGCGTAATAGTTGATCGAGCGCACAAAGGCCGCGGCTTGGACTAATTCTGTTCCGTTCCGATGGTCGCGTGGTCGAGCAGCATTCCGGCAAACGTCGCGATCATCGCGATCCCGAGGTCGGTGTGGTCCTCGAGCACATCGAAGATCGCCGTGCGACTGCTCTTGAGTGCGCGCACCGGCATCACCGCCTCTAGCGTGGCGGCGTATTTCGACCCGGCGAGCACTTCGAGAAATCCGATCGTTTCGCCAGCGCCCACCACCCACGATCCGGTGCCGGTTGTGGCGCGTGCCGCGCCCTCGATAATAACGAGACTCGCCGTGGCGTGATCGCCGGTGCGCGTGATCGTCGCTCCTGCCGGCCAGGCGACTTCCTCCGATGTGTGCGCCAGCGTGGCGAGCGCTTGGAGCCGGCCTTTCGCGAACGGAAACTGTTGGCGCATCAAGATCAGTCTGTCGACGAGGCCGAGCGGACTCGGATTCGGCGCCACGACAGGTCGCAACACAGGTTTGGCGATCGCCAGGACGCGGGTCGCGAAGTCGCGCAGCGTCGCCTGGAGGATACCAAAGTTATCTTCGAACAATTCGGCGACATCCGTAGAGAACAGCTGGAGCGTTCTGGTTTCGGCCACGGCCACGGCCGTTGCAGCGAGCTGTCGACCCGCCAGGACTTCGAGCGCACCGAAGGTTTGCCGAGGTCCCCAGTCGGGGCCGCCTGGCAGGTTCACCGCGATCCTGCCTTCGACGATCAAATGCAAAGCGGGCAGCCGTCCGGCGTTTGCGACGAGCGAGCCCGCTGAAAACGTCGCTTCGATGACGTTCTCGGCGAGCATCGCGAGCTCGGTCAGCTCGGCGTCCATGAAGATCGGGAACTGACGGAGGGCCAGCATCTTACGCAACGCATATGGATTGAAATCAGGCATCGAGCCTCGCCATTGCGTGATCGAATGCGTGAATGACAAGAGGTGGACCGGCGAGTGGCCGCAGCCGCGCCAAGTGCGGTCGCAGCCCGACCATCCGGCGCTCGGCACCGTGATATGCGGCCACGCATCTCAATGATTCACTTGGATCCGCGAGCAGCTCGGCGACGAACGCCTCGTAACTCGCGAACGGGCCGGGTGCGAGCGCTCCGAGTCTCACCCGGCGGAGATCCGGTGCCACGTTGTCGATCACGGCGAGCAGCATGCTGCGCAGGTCGGCGGGCACAACGCCTTCGAGAATCTCGTGGGCTGCACTTCGCCGCGCTTCGTCGTTGTTAAGGAGTGCGTCGTGCACGCTGCGAAGTCCGGCGCGTGGGTGCAGGATACCCAACGCACGGAAGGCGTGCTCGATCGCCCACCACCGCTTCTCGGCAAGCAGCTCGGCGATCAGCTCGGAGCTCGGCGAGCGTTCGGTCTCGACGGCAAGATGGTCGGAAAGCGTCGTATAGCGCGCGGCATCACCGATCGCGCGACCGAGGTATTCGCGGATCGGCTCGATGTCGATCGGCAGACGTGGGTCGTTCGCGCGCATCCTACCGAGCGCGCGCAAGATCTTGTACTCGGTCGTGCCATCTGGCTCGCGAGGCAAGCGAGCGACGAGCGCTGCCGCTGCCGCGCGCGACCCGAAGCGACTGATGGACCGCGGAAGATGACGCCGCACTTGCAACGACGTTCGGGGATCGTCGAGAGCAGCGACGAGCCGATCGAGACCACGCTGGCCAACTGCCATGAACACGCGGCGAACATCTCCGCGCACGTATGCATCCTCGAGAAGCGCGAGCAGCCGATCGACGTCGGCCAGCGTCGGGTCACGAGCCAGAAGCGGTAAGACCAAGCGCATGACCGGTGGTTCGCGCTTGGCCAGTAGCTCGTAGAGCAGCGGTCGAAATCGCACATGCGGCATGTAGCTGATCGCACTTGCTAGAGCGACCCGTTCGGCCGTCGACGCTGCTGCGAGCGTACCGATACCTGATTCGGCAGCCTCGCTATGCGCGGCGTCGCTCGATAGCCCCACGAATGCGGCGGCTCGTACGTCGGGGTCGGGATCCGACATCGCGGAGGCGAGGTGGTCGCGGTGGTACCCGGTACGGCTCGAAGCTGCGATCGCGGCAGCGCGGATCTTCGGGTCGGGGTGTTCGAGCAGGTGATAGAGCACGCGCGCGACTTCCGGCCGAAGATCGCCTTCGAGCAGCGACAGCGCATGGCGTACGACTGCTTCGCGGGGGTGGTAGAGCACCAACGCAGGAATGTGCGCGCGTCTTGCCAACAGGTCGAGTGCCGCCAGTGCCTCGACTTCGTCCGGGCTCGACAACGATTCTGTCAGCAGCTCGATCGAATCCGCATCGAGATCGGGAATCGCGACGTCGCGCTGGATCTCTCCGGCCTGAAGGGTCTCGCGAAACTGCATGACATACGATCGCCGCACGATCGCGATCGTCACGAGCCACGCCGCCGCCGCGATCGCAGTCACCGTGCCGAACACGCGTGCCGTCGATCCGAACGAAGCGATCGCAAACACGATCAGCGCCGCGAGGGCTTGCCCTCCACGCTGACCGATCGCATCGGAGACGACCTTCCATCCGTCGCGAACGGCGGCGGGGACCGGCAGATACAGGATCTCGCTGCCGACGCGATGCAGGCTGTGCCGCAAGCCACCGTCGCCGAGCTTGAGTGCGATCACGGCGATGGTCGCTCCCGTGATCGCAAACCCCAGCGCGCTCGCGAGGAGGATCAATGGGAGCACCGTCAACGCGGCGCCGACACCCCACCGCGCCAATAGCCTCGGCGTTACCACGAGCTGGATGGCCAGGCCGATCGCATTGAGGCCCGTGTAGATCGCGCCGAACGCGGTTGCGAGGTCACCGGGGTTCAGTCGCTCGGCGAGCACGCGCTTGAATGTGAGATCGCCGAGTGTCAGGACGATCGTCGAGACCAGGCCGAGCGCGAGCAACAGCCGCACGTAACGCCGCGACTTCCGCGATCG
>JAYVWH010001046.1:0-9585 GCA_043786265.1 Kofleriaceae bacterium
CCGAGCGCCGCGCGGTGGCCGCGGAGGCGCTCAGCCGCGTCAAGTCGCGTCTCGACGATCGCGGTGAGATCGCGCGCGGCGGGCAGGGCGTCATCCGCAAGATGTTCGACAAAACCCTGAACCGCTACGTCGCGCTCAAGGTCATGCACGACGAGCTGCAGGGCGATCACGACCTGCGTGAGCGCTTTCTCGACGAGGCGAAGATCACCGGGCAGCTCGACCACCCCAACATCGTGCCGATCTACGACATCGTCGAATCCGACGATCTCCTCGAGTTCACGATGAAGCTGGTCGAGGGCGAGACGCTCTCGGCTCGCCTCAAGCGGCGAACGAACCGCCCCGACGAGCTGCCACGCCTGCTCGAGGTATTCCTCAAGGTCTGTGATGCCGTCGCGTTCGCGCACAGCCGTGGCGTGATCCACCGCGACCTGAAGCCGTCGAACATCATGCTCGGTGAGTTCGGCCAGGTTTACGTGATGGACTGGGGCTGCGCGCACATTCATCACGGCCGCGCGCCGACGCGGTCGAGCCAGGCGGACGAAGCGCGGCCTCGACGCGGTGTGGTCGACGAGCCGGGCACGGTGATCGGCACCAGCGCGTACATGGCGCCCGAGCAGGCGATCGGCAAGCACGACGATCTCGACGAGCGCACCGACGTGTTCGGCCTCGGTGCCGTGCTCTACCAGATCCTCACGGGTGTGCCGCCGCACGCGGGCACCGACGATAGCGAGGAGCGCAGGTTCGCGCGCTCCGGCATGATCAAGCTGCCCGAAGAGGCAACGCGGGGACGCACGCCGCCCAAGGAGATGGCGGCGATCGCGATGCGCGCACTTTCGTTCGACAAGACGCAGCGCTATCCGACCGTCACTGCGCTACGCGACGAGGTCGAGCGATTCCTCCATCGCGGTGCGTTCTTCACGCCGCAGCGATTTCCCGCCGGGACACTCATCGTTCGCGAGGGTGACATTGCCGACGAGGCGTACGTCATCACCGAAGGCCGGTGCGAAGCATTTCGGGAGGAGCGTGGCCGCCGCGTGCTGCTGCGAACGCTGGGACCGGGTGACGTGTTCGGTGAGGGCGCGCTGTTCGCATCCGAGCCGCGCAACGCGAGCATCGTCGCGGTCGACGACGTCACGGCAGTCGTGGTCACTCACGAGGTGCTCGACCGCGAGCTTGGCGGTGATTCGTGGGTGGGGACGTTCATCCGCGCACTCACGGCCCGCTACCGCGATCTCGAAGCGCGCCACACGCTGACGCGCCGTGTGAACGAGAACGCCCGGGTCGCGACGGAGATCATCAACCACATCAGCCGCGCGGGTACGTGGGTACGTCCAGGTGTGCTTGCGACCACCTGGTCACGGTTGTGGGAAGCCCTCAAAGGCGAGTGCAGGGTGTCCGAGGAACAGGCGCTCGCAATCGTGGGGCGCACCAAGGACTTGGAGTACGACGCCGGGCGCGACGAGATCGCGCTCGCCCTGCTGTCTATGGCGTGAGGTAGGCACCTTGTTCGTGGAGAACCTCTACAGTCGACCGGCTACCATCTTGCACTGAGGGGAACGGCATCACTCATGGCGTCGTCTTCGTCCACGCCGGAAATTTCGACTTCAATCGATCCCGAGCTCGAGCCGGGCACGGTCGTCGGCGAATACACGCTCGAGGGCAAGCTCGGTCAAGGTGCGTTCGGCACCGTCTACAAGGGCGTGCATCCGCAGATCGGCAAGGTCGCTGCGGTCAAAGTGCTCGCACGCCGATTCTCCGTCGATCCCGAGATGGTGTCGCGGTTCAAGGCCGAGGCCAGCGCGGTCAACAAGATCCGCAACAAGCACATCATCGACATCTTCTCGTTCGGCACGCTCGAGGGCGATGGCCGTCTCTACTACGTGATGGAGTACCTCGAGGGTGAGCCCCTCGATGCGCTGATCGATCGCGTCGGGAACCTGTCTCTCGCAGACGCGCTGCCGATCCTTCGCGCGCTCGCGAAGGCGCTCGATGCGGCGCACGCCAAGGGGATCGCGCACCGTGACCTCAAGGCCGAGAACGTCTTCCTCGGCACCGACTCGGAGGGCGCGCTGTTCCCCAAGCTACTCGACTTCGGCATCGCGAAGCTGATGGCGCCGGAAGACAGCCTCAAGCACAAGACACGCACCGGCGCGCCGATCGGCACGCCATATTACATGTCGCCGGAGCAGTGTCGCGGCAAGGATGTCGACCACCGCACCGATCACTATGCGTTCGGCGTGCTGACCTACCGGATGCTGACCGGCGTGTATCCGTTCGACGGCGACGACTACATGTCGATCCTGATCAAGCAGATCAATGACGATCCGCTGCCGCCGTCCGCGCATCTGCCCGACCTACCGCCGTCGATCGATGACGTCGTGCTGTGGCTACTCGCGAAGGATCCTGCCGACCGCCCGGCCGATCTGCGGACCGCCGTGCGCGCGCTCGAGTCCGCGGCGCAGACTGCCGGCATCGACATCGGCGCGAACACGGGCTGGGATGCACACAGCCAGCCCGCCGGTGCGCCGTTCCAGACTCAACCGCCGTCACGCAAGAGCACGCCGGTGACCGCGGCGATGGGGTCGGCGCAAACGATGAGTCCTGCGCGCACGAAGTCCAAGGCACTGGTCGTCGCCGCGCTTGCGGCCGTCGCGGTTGTCGCGGTCGGCGTGGTCTTGCTCCTGGGCAACAAGAAGTCCGCGCCGGCGAAACCAATGCCGACTGCACCGATCGCGGCACCTGCCGCAGCGCCCGTGCAAGCACCTCAGCCAAAGCCCGCGGTCGACCCGCCGGCTGCACCAGCCACGCCCGCGAACGTGATCGTGACGGTCACGGGCGTGCCCGATGGGACGGAGGTCCTGCTCGGCGGAACGGTGATCGGCGCTGCGCCGGGGCCAGTGCAGTTGCCCTACGGAACGGTCGACGTCGTGCTGACTTTCCGCGCCGACGGCTACCTCACCGCGTCGAAGACGGTGATGCCGAGCGCGACGACCACGCTCGATGTCGGTCTGAAGAAGAAGCCGGGCGGCAAGCGTCCAGCGGGCTCGAAGGGATCTAAGGACGACATCATCGATGTCCAGTTCGGAAAATAATCATGAAGCACTTAGCTTGGCTCGTTCTGCTCGTCGCGGCGTGCACTGACTTCACATTGGTCGAACGCGATGTTTGCGGCAACGGCCTGCTCGAGCGCGGTGAGGATTGCGACTCCGGCGATCCGACCTGCGTCAGCTGCTCGCTCACGTGCACGGATGTGGCGGGCTGTCCGTCCAAGAATTACACCTGTGGGGTCGACGGCCTGTGCCACGCGGCAGGTGGAGCGCTGGCGGAGCCCGAGCCCGTGGGTGCGTTCGAGGTCAACGACTTCCGCATCTCCGACGTCGACCACGATGCGATCGGCGATGCCCTGGGCGTGTCTCGGTCATCGATCGTCGTGCGGTACGGCGGGGTGTCGGGCGCCCTTTCGCAGGTCGAATCGACACTGACGCCGCCACAAACCGGCCCCGCAGCGTTCGGTGATCTCGATGACGACTTCTCCGATGACCTCAGCATCATGACACTCGACGGCGTGGTCTCGTACACGTCGCGCTACGAGCACATCTCCAGTCTCGAAGTCGTCTCGACGACAGTGGCCCCGCAAGGGCAGGCCGTCGAGGTCTTGAAGCTACTGAGCGTCGGTCCGCTGACGATCGGGAGCATCCTGAGCTTCAACGGCAACATCGCGATCCAGGTCCTCGACTTCGAAAACATGAACACCGCCCTTGGCGGTCTACCGTGTGGCCGAACGATCCCTGCCTCACAGTTCTCGATCGATAACGTCGACGTGTACAAGGTGCGCCGCCCCGGCGGTCTGAACACCGACACCGTCATCTCGTTGATCTACGGAGCCGCGGGCGCCCCGCAGACCGTGTGCGTGCTCGCCTTCCATAAAGGATCCGGCGCTCTGACGCTGACCGACGTCACCCCCCCGACGCCACTGGCCGTCACGCGGCGCCCGGTGCTTGCGGACATGACCGATGACAGCGACCCCTGCCCGAGTCTGCTGATCCCGACTCCCGGCATGGCGGGGGCCATGACGATCCGGAGATGGGAAGGCACGGTGCAATCCGTGGGCAACTACTGTGGCTTCACGACCCCCGTCAACACCATCGCGTGGCCACCGAACGTGCCGAATGCGACGAACCTCGTCGGTCGGTTACCGCTGTTCCCCAAGGTGATTCTGTCGCTGAATGCACCCGACGCGCTGGTCTTTGCGACCGGCGTGTTGTTCTACCTTCCGGGCTTCAACGCCTACACCGAGTCATATCGCTCGACTCGCAGCATCACGGAGGTTGCTCATGGCGACTTCGACGGCGACGGTGACATCGATGGTGCATTGATCGGCCCCGGCGACGACATCGAGATCCTGTTGCGGGCGGATCCGCTGACGCTCGGTGTTCCCTATTTTCTTGGCTTTCTCATCGACACGGCAAGTCAGCCCAGCAACCTGACGCTCGACGACTTCGACGGCAATGGGCGCACCGATGTGGCCTACACCGAGCCGGTTGGCTCGCGCCTGCGCTTGATGATCGCTTACGGCACCGCGGACCAACCGCTGCCGCCGATCGAGGTCGGTCGCTTCGCGGCGGTCCAGAGCATCGCGCCGATCAAGCTTCCCAACTCGAGCGACATCCTCGGGGTGACCGCCGACATGATCGTTCTGTTCCCGGGCATGCCCTCCAAGCTGACGATCCTGAGCGGCAGCGCGCAGCGCACGATGCTGTCGTTCTTCGATCCGCGAACGGATAACGGCGCCGATGACGTGTCCGTGCATAAAACGACAATCTTTCGCGGCGCGGTGATCGGCAAGTTCACCCGCACGGCTGGGATTGATCATCCCGACGTAGTTCTGCTCGCAGCACTGCGACCCGGGCTCCCTCCGACCGCTCTCACCCCGGTCCCCCGCGTCGGGATGCGCGCGTGGAGCGTACGCGGTAGCGATGACGGTCTCGACGGTACTCAGACTGACGGCATCGAGATCAAGAACGTCGATGACTGCGCGACCGCGGGAGGCTCCGGGCTGTGCGTCGACGAAGCGAAGTACCTCGCCTGGACTGTCGCCGCCGACAAGGACGTCGTGATCGCGGTCGACCGCGCCCAGGCGGGAGCCGTGTTCGATCCGACCAACACGAGCGGCGGCAAGCTCAGCGCGACCGCCTTCGACCTGTCGCCGCCTCCCAATAGTGTGATCCGCTCGCTGCACGCGGCCGACCTCGATGGTGACGGCGTGAAGGAGCTCGTCGCGACGTTCCTTGGAACAGCAGACGCAGACAGCGCCGTCCTTGCGTGTCAGGTCGACGCAGCGGGGATGCCGAACGGCTGTCGCGACCTGATGCCTGACATCAAGACAGTGGTCCCTGCCGCACATGCCTGCGTAGACGCAGCCCCGGGACGGTTCCAGCCGCAGGACTCGAAGTCTGCCGCGACAAAAGGTACCAGCCTGATCGTGCTGTGCAAGGAGATGGGGACCGCGATCGTTCGCGTCTCATTCGACGAGACCGGCACGCATGCGTCGCTCCTGCGGCGGGTCCCTCGTGCGCTGACGTCGCTGCAGGTCGGTGACGTCACGGGCGATGGCGTGGATGATCTCGTCGCGGTCGAAGGCGAAGCCGGATCGCGCACGGCAGTGGTCATCCAGCAATGTACGAATCGCGACACGAAGTGCATCGACGCGAAGGAGGCCCCGTGAACCGCGCGATCGTCCTCCTGCTGCTGCTCACGGGCCTCGCGCACGCCGACGACAAGAAGGTCGCGGAGAGATTCTTCCGGCTCGGCGCGAAGGCCTACCAGGCGCAGAACTTCGAAGCGGCCGCGACCAACTTCGACGAAGCGTTCCAAAACTACCAGATGCCGGAGATCGCGTTCTCCGGGGCGCAGGCGTATCGCCGCCTCTATCAGGTCGACGCCAAGCCGCAGTACGTCAAGCGCGCCGTCGAGCTGTACACGTTCTACCTGGGCGCGGTGAAGACCGGCGGACGGGTGGGCGATGCGGCCGACAATCTCCTCGACATGAAGCGCGAGCTGGCCAAGCTCGAGGCCGCCGGCATCGCGACGTCGGTTGCGGTCGCGCCAGTCGCTCGCACGCGACTCGGCATCAACGTCAGCCTTCCGGATCAGGCCACCGCCGATGGAGGGACGCTGCGCGAGATCGGCGATGCGACCGGTGACTCTGCGATGAAGAACGTCAAGGCCACGATCGATGGCAAGCCCGTCGAGCCGTTCGCGCTCGTCGAGGTCGACGCCAAGGAACATCAGATCAGCGTGTCTGCCGAAGGCTATGTCGCCGTCGAGAAGAAGGCGCTCGCGATCGAGAATCAGGCGACGTACGTCGACGTCGAGCTCAAACCGAGGCCCGCGAAGGTCACGGTGAAGACCGAGAGCGACGCGCGTATCACCGTCGATGGCCGGTTCGCCGCCACGGCTCCCTCCGCACCTTTCGAGCTCGCGGCCGGCAAGCATGTCATCAGCATCCTGCGCCGCGGGCGCGAGGCGTTCGGTCGCGAGATCACGGTCACGCGCGGGCAGGAGCTCGTGCTCGATGCGAGCCTCGTGAAGACCTCACGGCGCAAGGCGGTGCCATTCGTGCTCGGCGGGGCAGGGGTGCTCGCTGTCGGGGCGATCACGACAGGCCTGTTTGCGTTATCGCGAGACGGCCGCGCGAATGATCTGCGCGACGATATCGAGATGCAGGGGAATCAGGCGCCCGGCGTTGCGGACAACCTCGACAGTACGGTGAAGTCGCGTGACCGGTTTGTCACCGCGACGTGGGTCCTGGGCACCGCGGCCATCGTGGCGGGTGGTGTAGGGGGATTCCTGTTCTTCTTCGACCGCCCCGACGGGGATGGCGGAACCGTCGGTGTCAGCGGGCGGTTTTAGGTACACTCGTCGCTGGTGTTGAACGTCACCACAGGGGAGACCCAGCCGACCGCGATCGGGGCGAACGATACGGACCTCGCCCCGGGCACGGATGTGGGCGAGTACCGGATCGGCTCCGTGCTCGGCAAGGGTGGCTTTGGCACCGTGTATGGCGCCGTGCAGCCCGTGATCGGCAAGCAGGTCGCAATCAAAGTCCTCGCACGCAAGTACTCCGCGGACCCCGAGGTGGTGTCCCGGTTTGCTGCGGAGGCCCGCGCGGTGAACCAGATCCGCCACCGCAACATCATCGATATTTTCTCGTTCGGTCAGCTCTCGGACGGCCGTCACTACTACGTGATGGAGCACCTCGAAGGCGATCCTCTCGACGTGTACCTCCGCACGCATGGACCGATGCCAGTGGACGAAGCGATTCCCGTGCTGCGCTCGATCGCCCGCGCACTGGATGCGGCGCACGCCAAGGGAATCGCGCACCGTGACCTCAAGCCCGAGAACATTTTTCTCGCTCGCGATGCCGACGGCGGCGTGTTTCCCAAGCTGCTCGATTTCGGGATCGCGAAGCTGATGTCGCCTGACGACGACGACATTCGCCACAAGACGAATACCGGCGTGCCGATCGGAACGCCGTATTACATGTCCCCCGAGCAGGCCCGCGGTAAGGACGTCGATCATCGCACGGACATCTACTCGTTTGGCATCGTCGCCTATCGCGTGCTGACCGGGACGTATCCGTTCGACGCCGACAATTACATGGAGCTGCTGTTCAAGCAGATCAACGAGGAGCCGCTGCCACCGTCGGCGCGCAACCCAGATCTCCCAGCGTCGGTCGACGAAGCGATCGCATGGATGATGCGCAAGGACCGCACGCAGCGGCCACCGAACGTGATCGAGGGTGTGAACGCACTCGATCCGACGGCCGCGGTGACGCCTTCGGTTCCGTCGCGCGGCAGCAGGCCGACGGTGCCGCCGCGACTCACGATCACGGCCAAGAAGGCGACGTCGACCGAGGCGCTCGCCGCGACGTTTACCCCCGAGTTCGTGCGCCCCACGCTCAGCGAGGTGCTGGCACCCACACCGCGCAAGGGCCTGCTGTGGCTCATCGTCGGCGCGCTGCTCGTGCTCGCGGCGATTGCAGTCGTCGCGATCGTCGTGCTCGGCAGGGCCCAGGCGCCCACGACGACGCCGCCAGTCCAGCTTGCACCGGTCACTGCGCCCGTCACCGCACCGGTCGCACCGCAACTCGTGATCGAGCATCCGCCCGAGGTCGTTCACGTCGAAGTCGCGGTGCCGCCGATCGTCGAGGCCACGCTGAAGAAGAAGCGCAAGGACGGCAAGTCCGTCACCACCACGTCCACACCGGCGGGTTCGGGCTCGGCCGCACAACAAGCCAACCCCGACGCCGACGATCCTGGTCGTCCGCGTCCGGGGGATATCCCGTCGCTGGGATCCGACGCGTTCAAATGATCGGTCGCGCGCTCGCATCGCTCGTGATCGTTCTCGCCGGGTGTTCCGAGCTGCCGCCCATCAATGACGGCTGCGGCAACGGAATCATCGAGCGCGGCGAGGATTGCGACAGCACCGACGAGAGTTGCGTGCAGTGCGGCCTGGTGTGCGGTGCCTCTGCCGGCAGCGACCTCGGCAGCTGCACGGGCGCTTATACATGCGGTCTCGATGATTTCTGCCACGCACCCGGTGGTCAGTTCTCTGACAAGCCGACGACGACGCTTCCATTCCCCGTGCTCGGCTACCGCATCACGGATGCCGATCACGATCACTACGGCGACATCGTCGGGCTCAACCAGACGGGCCTGATCACCCGCTATGGCGATGCACGTGCCGAGCTCGTGCGGTCGTCGATCGTGGTCACGCCGGCGGTCTCCGGCGCTCCGACGCTGACGCATCTCGAGAGCCCCGCGATCGACGACCTGGTGCTCCCCGTCGCCGATGGTCTGGTCGCGTACACCGGCGCGTTCGGTGTTCCGTCGCCGCGCCAGTTCCCGTTCAACGGCAACGGTGTCGGTCCGAATCACCCCAACCCGGACGATGTCGTGCAGATCGACAAGACGATCGGGATGTTCGGGCGTTCGGACAACAAGGCGACGACGCTGTCGTTCGTGATCGTGACCCTCGTCAATGGCATCCCGACATTCGATGCGGAAGTCACGACGTTCTGTGGAACTGCCGATTACCCGATCTCCGGGTTTCCCAAGTACAACGTCGTCACGTACAGGCGCGGCACCACGACATATGTCGCCATGAAGCCGAGCGTGGCGACGGTCTGTGTCCTCGCCGTCACGAAGGCGCCGCAGATTCGCGGTACCGGGACCTGCCCGTATCATCCCGAAGCGTTCATCCAGACCGACTGCACGTACACGATCACATCCGTCAGCTGGGTGCCGGCGACGGCGGAGCGGCCCGTGCTGGCTGACCTGAACGACGACGGCTGCCCCTCGGTGCTCGATGTCACCGGTGGCACCAGTGGCATCATCGAATATCCTGGCACCCTGTCGATGACAGGCTGCCAGTTCGGCGCTGCTGCGCCGATGGCGCCGCTGTACCCGGGGGCGAACGCTTCTGTCATCAACAAGATTCCGCTGACGCCCACGATCCCCGGGCTGCACTCCGAGGCGCTGATCACGAGCCGCGGCATCGTCGGGTTCGGCACGGCGATGTCTC
>JAYVWH010001047.1:0-3815 GCA_043786265.1 Kofleriaceae bacterium
CGATCGCGGAACAGTTTGCGCGCGTAGATCGCGTGATGGTCGACGTAGTCCGCGAACAGCACCTTGTCGAGCGGGTGCCCGGCGCCGATTTCGACGCCCCGCGCATGCCAGACGCCGGCCGCCGCCGCATAGTCCTCGACCGCGACGCGGAGCCGCGCTGCGACTGCCTCGAGCTTGGACAGCGCACGCAGCCCGTCGGGGTCCATCAGGCTGACGGGCGTGATCCCGAAGATGCGCCGCAAGTTGCTGCGCGGCTGCGCCTTTTCGATATCGGCTTTCGCCTCGATCCAGAGCCCGATGTCGTCGCGCGGATAGCCGCGGCCGTAGACGATGCCGGTGATCGTGAACGAGGTGCGACGTACCTTGTTGTTCTTGCCCGCGAGCTCGGTGACCGTCGCTACGCGGTCGGCGAGGTGGAGGCTAACCGGACCGACCGCAAGCGCCAACCGGTTGGGTCCGAGGTTGACCGACACGACGCCATCGGCCGTCGGTGCTTCGAGGGTGTCACCCGCGTCTTCTCCTCGGTAGGCCATGGCCCTCGCTCGAGGGTAGGGTATAACCGCCCGCCATGACCGCCCAGTACACCTTCGTGATGAAGGATCTCCGCAAGCTCGTGCCACCGAAGCGCGAGATCCTCAAGGGGATCCATCTGTCGTTCTACCCGGGCGCCAAGATCGGCGTCCTCGGGAACAACGGCGCCGGTAAGTCGACGCTGCTGCGCATCATGGCCGGAGTCGACAAAGAGTTCCTCGGCGAGGCGTGGCCAGCGCCGGGCCTCAAGATCGGCTATCTGGCGCAGGAGCCGCAGCTCGATCCGACGAAGACGGTCAAGGAGAACGTCGACGAGGGCGTCGCCGAGACTCGTGCACTGCTCGCGCGCTTCGAGGAAGTCTCGATGAAGCTCGGCGAGGACATGCCCGAGGACAAGATGAACAAGCTCCTCGATGAGCAAGCTCGCCTGCAGGATCAGATCGAGGCTGTCAACGCGTGGGAGCTCGACCACCAGGTCGACATGGCGATGGACGCACTGCGCTGCCCGCCCGGCGATGCCGACGTCAATGTCATCTCCGGTGGTGAGAAGCGCCGCGTCGCGCTGTGCCGCCTGCTGCTATCGAACCCCGACATGCTGCTGCTCGACGAGCCCACCAACCACCTCGATGCCGAAAGCGTCGCGTGGCTCGAGAAGATGCTCGAGAAGTTCAAGGGCACGGTCGTCGCCATCACGCACGATCGCTACTTCCTCGAGAACGTGGCGAAGTGGATCCTCGAGCTCGATCGCGGCGAGGGGCATCCGTTCGAAGGCAACTATACCCACTGGCTCGAGCTCAAGGCGAAGCGCCGCAAGGACGAGGAGCGCCAGGAAGATGCCCGCAGCAAGATGCTCAATCGCGAGCTCGAGTGGGTGCGTCTGTCGCCGAAGGCTCGCCAGGCCAAGAGCAAGGCTCGCCTCAACCGCTACGAGGAGATGGTCGCGGAGGCAGGCAAGGAGAAGCGCGACGACTCGATGGAGATCGTGATCCCGCCGGGACCGCGCCTCGGTGGCGAGGTCGTGTCCTTCGAGGGTGTCAGCAAGTCATTCGGCGATCGCCAGCTGATCGACAACCTCACGTTCAAGCTGCCGCGCGGCGGCATCGTCGGCGTGATTGGCCCGAACGGCGCCGGCAAGACCACGCTGTTCAAGATGATCATGGGCATCGAGAAGCCCGACAAGGGCACGGTCAAGATCGGCGACACCGTCAAGCTCGGTTATGTCGACCAGAGCCGCGACGCGCTCGACGAGAACAAGACCATCTACGACGAGATCAGCGAAGGCATCGACTTCCTCACGCTCGGCGAGCGCTCGGTGAATTCGCGGTCGTACGTGTCGAGCTTCAACTTCAAGGGCCAAGACCAGCAGAAGCGGGTCGGCATCCTGTCCGGTGGTGAGCGCAACCGCGTCCACCTCGCAAAGATGATCAAGCGCGGAGGCAATCTGCTGCTGCTCGACGAGCCGTCCAACGACCTCGATGTCGACACGCTGCGCGCTCTCGAGGATGGCCTCGAGAAGTTCCCCGGCTGCGCGGTCGTGATCAGCCACGATCGCTGGTTCCTCGATCGTATCGCGACGCACATCCTCGCGTTCGAAGGCAACAGCCACGTCGAGTGGTTCGAGGGCAACTTCGCCGACTACGAGGCCGATCGTCATCGCCGCTTCGGCACGGATGCGGACCAGCCGCACCGGATCAAGTACAAGCCGATCCGCGTGACCTGAGGGCCCGCACCAACTAACGACGGCTCGGTACCGATGAACGGCGGCCCGACAGCGTCGGGCCTGGTGCCAGAGGGCTGCGACCCCACTCGACGACACGACCAGCGCGACGACGGAAGCCGATGACTTGCTCTCGCGAGTTGTGGGTGCCCCAGATCGAGACGCGCTGCTTGCGCGTGCCCTCTTCTCCGAACGCCGTGATCACGATCTGGTCCGGGTCGACGCCGAGCCCGACCAGCTGATCGCGCACAATGCGCGCGCGCCGCAGCGACAGCTTCACGCTCCCGCGTGCGCGGCCGGCGCGGTCAGCATGCCCGTCGAGCACGACGAGCCCATCGAAGTTCTCTTCCGCCCACGCCGCCACCCGACCGAGCTGTGACCCGGACGCATCGGGGAGGCGCGCAGAGCCCTCGCCGAACCGGATCTCCGCCAGGAGGCCGACCCGCGACATGTTGCGCGGCTGTGTCCACGCAGGCGCAGTCAGCAAAACGAGCAGGAGCGGCAGAGCTCTCATGAGTGTCAACGCAGCAACAGCTGTGCCTCACTGATCGGACAGGATGGGAATATTGCCGTCGGTGGCCGGATCTCAGGGTGCCCTTTACACGACTGTATGCGTGCCTACAGTGACCGCATGCGGAAGTCCTGGCGCCTTGGAACCATCCTCGGGTTCCCCGTCGAGCTCAACCTGAGCTTCGTCTTGCTGCTCGCGATCGTGCTGGTCGCGTTCGGTGGCGTCGCCGGCGTGGGCCTCGTGCTGCTCGTGTTCGGAAGTGTCCTGCTGCACGAGCTCGGTCACGCGCTCGTCGCGCGCCAGCTGAACGTCAACGTCTCGAGCATCGCGCTGTCGTTTTTCGGCGGCGCCGCGAAGATGACCGATCTGCCGCGCTCTGCGAATCACGAGGTGCTGATCGCCGCGGCGGGGCCGGCCGTGTCACTCGTCCTCGGCGGACTGGGCCTCGGTCTCGGTACGCTCCTGCACGTGCCGCTGCTCGCGTGGATCGGCTACACGAACTTCATCATCGCCGCGTTCAACCTGATTCCCGCGTTGCCCATGGATGGTGGCCGCATCCTGCGCGCCCTGCTATCGCGCCGCATGGACTACGTTCGCGCGACCGATATCTCCGTCAAGATCGCGCGCGCCGTCGCGATCGGGTTCGCGGTCGTTGGTCTCGCGACTGGACCGTTCCAGCTCGTCCTGCTCGCCCCGTTCCTGTGGACGATGGGCACCCACGAGCGAACGCTCGCCCGCATGATGGCGGATCACTATCTCTACACGCGCAAGGGTTACGTCGAGCGCTCGCCGTTCGTCGGCTACCGCCGCGGCTCGTAGACCGTTCGCGATTCGCGAATCACGAATGGGCTGCGTTCTGCGATGTTAGTTCTGCGATCGCGACCGCCAAAGGGCGATGTGACTCGCAGACGATAACCACTACGAGCTGGTTCGTCGGAGGGCCTCCTTGATCAGCGTCGCCAGGTCTCCACCGTCCACGTGGGCGCTGGCTTCGTTCACGGCGCTGGTGGCGACCGGACGCGGATAGCCGAGTTGCACGAGCGCCTGCGTGGCCAG
>JAYVWH010001048.1:0-3528 GCA_043786265.1 Kofleriaceae bacterium
TCGGCATTCGCACGGATCTGCCGTTCAAGGAAGCGAAGGGTCAGCTCGTCGAGGCACCGCTGCAGGTACCGCTTTGAAGTCGTAGTGGCCGCAGGCGGTCAGCACGACGGCCCACCCGGCGACTCGGTACATAGACGATTGATGTTACCGCCGCCCTGCCAACGAGAGTGAACATTAACAGCCGAGCAGAGCGATATACGTGCTGGTGGCTCCGTCGTGCACGCCGGCGACGCACTCGCAAACCTCTTCTGAGCGGCGCCAACACGCCTGCTGGCAGAATGTATCTGACACTCGAGTCACCAGATCTTGCAATGGTCTCGCAGGATGCGGGGGACGACCTCGTCTCCCAAACCTACGAAAAGGCAATCCTGATGACCCGCGTATCCCTTAACGTCTTCGTTCCGATCCTTGCTGTGCTCGCCGCGTGCACTTCGACCGAGACCTCCGAGTCCTCGGCCAGCGTGAGCGACAGTACCGCGCCCGATGGGCCGGTACTCACCACCGACGGCACGCCGTCACCCGTCGTCTGCAATGACTGCGACGGAGAGGCCCCCGCGCTGCCAAGCCACATCTGCACGGACGGCACGATCGCAGGGCCCATGTGCGCTGCGACGTCGACCGGCTGTGGATGGATCATCACGGAGTGTCCCGATCCGCAACCGATCGACTGCTCCGCGACCGATTGCCCGACCGGGCAGCACTGCGAGACCGATTGTCATCCGTGCGATGCGCCGGATCCCAAAACGCCGTGCGACTCGTTCACGTGTCAGTCGACCTGCGTCCCCGACTGATCCGGGTTCCGCTCTCGGTACCTGACGGCCTGCTGGATCACGGTCGGCGCGGGGAGCTTCGCATCGCGAAACGCACGGTCCATCGCATCGAGGCTGCCATACCCAACCTCGCGCGCGACTTCGCTTGGTGTGCCGTCGGGAGCCGAGAGGAACAACACTGCTGCCCGCAGCCTGAGCATCCGTATCGCTTCGCGATACCCCGTCCCGAACAGCTCGAACGTCCGCGCAAACTCGCTGAGGTCGCGGCCGAGCTGTCGTAGCGACAGCTTCGAGAGGATCGAGATCTGCTTCAGCGAAGTGCTTGTCGCGTAGTCCTCGTAGAGCGGGCGCAGGACCGACCAGATGCGCGTGAAGCGCTCGGGTTCATCGGTAATCGTGAGCTTCGTCGACACGACGCCGCTCGCGACGAGGCGCTCCACCAACAAGCGGAACGCTGGAGGTGCCGGGTTCGCTTCGAGTGCAGCGTAGGCGTCCCACACATCGTTCGAGAGCGGCACGGGGCCGTTACGAAGCCCGATAGGACACCGCGCGTCTGCCGCAGGAAGCTTGAGCTCCACGACAACACCCGGCGCACCGTGCGAGCGAAAGGTCAGCGAATCGGCGTGCACGCGGTCGAACTCGCTCTCCGCGAGCAGGTAGGCCTGAGGGCCCTCGACCGCGTTCTGCCCGGCGATGTGCAACGTGCCGCGCACCTGCGCGTAGAGGTGAACCTTCGTGCTCGGCCTGCGGACCGGCGGCGCGAATCGCGTATCGACGAGCAGCCGATCGCGATGCACGACGTGGGCGCGAAAGCCGCGCTCCAGGAAGATTGTCGTCCGCAGCGAACCACCAGCGAATCGACGACCGCTGCTTGCGTCGAGCACGCCCCGATTATAGAGCAGCGCTCGTGGGACAGCGCGTCTACGGCTCGCCCGTGTCGTACGTCTTCATCGCGGTCCACAGCCACGCCTTGCCCGACTTCTTGAAGACGGCGGCGACGAACTGCCCGTAGCCGCTCTGATTCGCGTTGTAGAGCCAGAACTCGCTCTTGCCCTTCTTGAGCGTGTCCCAGCTACCCCACGCGCAGTCCGTGCGCTTCTCCTCGTCCTTGCACTCGCCACCCTTCTCGATCTTGAAGATGTCCTGCGGCTGCGCGCCGGCATTCTGCATGCCCTTCCAGCTGAGCTTGCCGCTACCCGGAATCGATAGCCCCGCCTTCGGGAAATGTCCGCGAAACCAGTCGTCGTCGTTGCGCTCGTAGGCGGCGGCCCAGGCGATCGCCGCGTCTCGGGCGCTGCCATCGGCGAGAGTCTTCAACGCGCTCTCGCTCCAGTGCAGCGATGCGGCGTTCGGCGGGGGCGGCGGCGGGCAGTCCTGTTCGACCTTGATGTCCTTCATCCACACGGGGCCGGCGCTGTTATCGATCATCGCTCGGATCGTGAAGGCCGCGCACGGCGTGAAATCCTTCCGGTTCGTGTCGGTCGCAGGCTCGAGCGTCAGCTCGAAGTCTTTCGCGTCCGTGCCCGTACGCGAGAGCTCGCCATCGTGCGAGGGATGACTCTCCGGCGAACCGTCCTCCACGAAGACCTTTGCGGTCCAGCTCTCGCCGCTCTTGCTGTCCTGATCCAGGTGGACCGCGCAGCGGATCGGATCGGAGAGCTTGCGCTTGTCCTTGGTCGGTACGACGGTCGCGACCTTGCCGTCTTTGACCACGCCGCACAGGACTTGCGCTTTGATCTGGTTCTTGAGCGGCTTGGGTTGGGCGCCGGCCGAGCTTACGAGAGTGAGTGTCAGGACAAGCGACGTTCGGAGGTGACAAGTGACCATCGAGCCGAACGGTACACCGAGGGCCTCGCGGATCGAGCAGTGGCTGGACGCGTTATCCTCGGCCGCGTCGCGAAGTGTCACGCGGTCGCGACAAGGAGGATGACCGCACGCACGCAGTGCAGCCTACTCGATCTCCCCAGCTCCACGCTGTGAGGCGTCACCTGCTACCCGAACAGAGGCTTCATGGGTGGGGGCTCCTCGACGTAGACCATCGCGTCGTACTGGAACCTCGAGCGTTCGGCACCATGGTTCCGATCCGCGCTGATCAGCGATCGAGGCGTTCGTCGAGATCACGTATACTCGGAGCGTGCGGTGGCTCGTCGTCATTTTAGCGAGCTGCGGGTTTCACCCCGGGCAGTTGCCGACTGATGCGACCACCACCGACGACGTTGACGTTGACGTCGTCGACGACGCGATCGCGCCGGCCGATATCCTCGGGCTCGACACGCCACCGCCACCTCCGATCGAGCTCCGGCAGATCAACTTCGCATACAGCAGCACCAACATGCTGGTGGTCGCGGTGCCCTTCACGCAGGCGCAGCTCGGCGGTTCGCTGAACCTCGTGGTTGTCGGCTGGTATCCGGGCAGCAACGTCGTGAGCATTGCCGATACGAGCGGCAACAGCTATTCGATCGCGGCGGCTCCAGCGGTCTCCGGCATGGAGCACCAGACGATCTACTATGCATGTGGTATCCCGGCCGCGGCAGCAGGCACCAACGCCGTGACCGTCACGTTCGGCGCTGCTCAGCAGTCGGACGTGCACGTGATCGAGTACACCGGCCTTCGCGCCAGCGCGTGTTTCGATGGTGCGAGCTCGATGGCCGGTAGCGGCACCGCCATGGACAGTGGGCCCATGACGACGACTTACGCGCGGGATTTGCTCGTCGCGGCGACCTTTCAGACCAACGTGGCGACCGCGGGCGACCCGGCG
>JAYVWH010001049.1:0-3400 GCA_043786265.1 Kofleriaceae bacterium
TTGTCGAGTGCCATCCCGAGCCGATGACAAAAGTCCTCGGCCCAAAACAGATCCGCGGGACCAAACCGCCGGCGCGTTCGCTCGCCAACGAGCGCCAGAGCACCGACGACGTGCTCGCGAGCCCGCAGCGGTACGCAGATCGCTGACCGCGCGTCCGCTCGATCTCCGTTTTCAATCTGTGACCTGAGCTGAGCATGCCCGGTGTCGAGCACCAGCTGGAGCATCTCGCGCGGCACACGATTACCATCGCCGTCCGGTCGTGCGTGGGTGAAGGCAGGGACCGAGTCATCGGTCTCCTTGAGCTGCAGCATGCACCAGTCGGCACGAGCGGGGACCAGTAGCTCCGCCGCGCCCGATGCGACCGCTCGGTAGTCGAGCGACGCCGCAAGCCGGACACTGGCATCCGCGAGGAATCGCTGCACACGCTCCTGCTCACTGCGGTGGCGGTCGGTGCCGTGGCGTTGTAGCGCCATGCCGATCGCGGCCTTGAGCTCGCGCTCCTGAAACGGCTTGAGCACGTAACCGTAGGGCTCGGTTACACGTGCGCGCTCGAGCGTACGGTTGTCCGCGTATGCGGTGAGATAGATGATCGGTACGTCGTAGCTCGCCCGGATATCGCCGGCGGCTTGAATCCCATCTAGCTTGCCCTCGAGCTTGATGTCCATGAGGACGAGATCAAAATGCGTCCGATTAACCTGCGCCACCGCCGCCTCGCCCGAGTAGACGACGCTGACGACGTGACCCATGCGCTTCACGCTCTGCTGGATGTCGAGGGCGACGAGATGTTCGTCTTCGACGACCAGGATCCTTGCGCCCTCGAAGGCGAGCTCGGGGGGAGCAGACACGAGGTTGGTCGAGGGATGAGCCACCATGTTGCTTCGGTGTACTCCTCGACGTTTGCGAAGCAACGGTGAAAGATCGCGCGTGCGTCCGGCTACGTACGGACCGTGGTCACCAGCGCTCGCTCGCACGAAAACCGGCGATGGCGAGCATGGTGGAGGAGATGATCACGAGCCAAATGAAGTACGACATGACCGATCGCGATAGAGCAATCGTTGGGCCAGCTCAGTGCGCGAGCGCGCCCTGCCGCGCCGCGACCCGGATCATGTCGAGGAGCGAATGAGCTGCGAGCTTCTTGATGATGCGCTGGCGGTGAGTCTCGACGGTGCGCCGCGCGATGAAGAGCTTGCTCGCGATCTCCTCGTTACTCACGCCGCGGATGAGTAGCTCGAACACCTCTCGCTCGCGCCGGGTCAATCTCTCTAGCGGCGGATCGCCCACGCCGGTCAGAACGGTGTCGACGGCGTCGCGCGACACCATGGGCGGCAAGTACCGATGTCCCATCAACACGATGCGGATCGCTTGTACGATCTCCGCTGGGTCCTGTGTCTTGAGCGCGTATCCCGTGGCGCCGGCACGCAGCATCGTCGCGATGATGGTCGGTTCGTCGAGCACCGATAGCGCGAGGATCTTGCAGTTGGGCCGCAATTCGAGGAGCTCGGCCGCGAGAGAGACCCCGGTCTGGCAGGGCATCATGACGTCGATCACCGCAACATCGATTGGAATCCTCCGTGCGAAGGCGACGGCCTCGCTCGCGCAACTTGCCTGTGCCGATACTTCGAGATCGGGCTCCCGGCCAAGTGCCATCGCGAGGCCGGTGCGAAACAGCGGCTGGTCATCGACGACCAGCGCCTGCGATTTGAGTACGGCTTGTATCGAGTACGGGATCACTGCAGTCATCGCCATGCGTTGTGTTTCCACGGAGCGGCTCGAAACAGCTATTGGGAGAACTACGTAATCGGGTGCGCGCTACTCGTCGCCGAGGCGTCGATACAACGATCTTCGATCGATGCCGAGCACCCGTGCGGCCTTCGCCTTGTTCCCTGCACTCGCGGCCATCACCTGACGTGCATATCTCCGGCCCATCTCGGCGAGCGTCACGAGATCGCCGAGCTCCGCACCGGGGAGGACGAACGCAGCCGGGGGGCGGCACAGCGCGCTCGGCAGATCGTCGAGAGTGATCTGGTCGAGTCGACACAGCGCACACGCCCGCTCGATGCAATTTTCAAGCTCGCGCACATTCCCGGGCCAGTCGTGCGTGCCGAGCACGCGTGCCACCGCCGGGGTGAAGCCGACTACCGGTTTGCCCGTGCGAAGTGCGATCGTCCGGATGAAATGCTGGGCGAGGAGGAGAACATCGGACCCCCGACTGCGTAGTGGCGGAACATCGAGGCTGACAACATCGAGCCGGTAGTACAGGTCCTCGCGGAACCGCTTGTCGAACACCGCGCGCTCGAGATCGCAGTTTGTCGACGCGAGCACACGCGCGCTCATCGGAAATTCGACATCACTGCCTACCGGGCGCACCTTGCGTGATTGCAGGACCCGTAGCAGCTTCACCTGCATCCCCCGCGGCATGTCGCCGATCTCGTCGAGCAGGATCGTCCCTGCGCCCGCCTGGACGAACAGCCCAGGACGCGACTCGGATGCATCTGTGTATGCCCCACCGACGTGGCCGAATAGCTCGCTCTCGAGCAGCGGGCCAGGTATCGCAGCGCAGTTGACGGCGACGAATGGTGCGTTGGCTCGCGAGGATTGCAGGTGCAGCGAGCGCGCGACCCGCTCCTTGCCCGTCCCAGATTCGCCACGGATCAGCACGGTCGCATCCGTCTCCGCGACACGGCGGATCAGCCCGCGCATTGCCCGCATCGGGCCGCTCTCGCCGATGATCACCTCGGGTGAGTGGACCTTTGCAGCCGCTCGCAGCTCGCGCAGCTCTCGCTTGACCTCGAGGTGGACGAGCGCGCGCATGAGCGCCACTTCCAGGGCGGACGCCTCGATTGGTTTCGGCAGGTAGTCGTAGGCACCCGCGCGCAGTGCAGACGTCGCGCTGGCAACGCAGCTACGTCCGGTGAGAACGATCGAGAGCATCTCGGGGCGGCAGTGCTGAAGATGCTCGCAGAGCTCGATGCCGGACATGCCGGGCATCATGATGTCTGTGATCACGACGTCTGCAGAGGCATGATCGAGGTGCTCGAGACACTCGGTCGCGCTCGTCATCGCGTGCGTCGCGAAGCCACGCCGCGCAAGAACCTCCGCGATCACGCTTGCTGTGTCTTGTTCGTCGTCGACGACGAGGATGCGCCGGCGCGATGTCTCCGTGCGATCTGACTCGACGCGAGCGAGCTGGTTCAGCAAGTGTTCAGTGATGCATCGTCCGGCGCGGGAGCACGATAGGGGTTGTTACGTAATCTGGGACGGCGCGCGCGGTCGCTACGTGCGCACGTCGCCCGCTCTACCGCAAAGCGCGTACCGGGCGCGCAGAATGCCAGTCATTGCGTGTCTGCTGTCCGAAACCATTGGTCCACGATCTGCACAGGCGGCGGGACAAAGGAGGCTG
>JAYVWH010001050.1:0-5269 GCA_043786265.1 Kofleriaceae bacterium
CGTCGCTACATCGAGAGCGCGACCACGGGCTGGACGTTCTTCTTGTTCGTACGCCCCGATCCCGACTCCACCTTCGCGTTCCTCGGCCCGATCACGTACACGTCACATACCGGGGATCGCCCGATCGCGATCACGTGGCGGCTCGCAACTCCGATGCCCGCGGTCCTTTACGATCGATACGCCACTCTGCGCCCAGGATAGCGTATGGGAACCGGAGCGGACCGCTCACCCGATCGGAAGCGGCTCAGAGTTCGGGAGCTGACGCGACCAGATCTTCGACGCGAGCCAAGCGCACGACGAACCACGCGAGATCTTTAGCGCCTACTCTACCTCGCAACGACGCAGTCCTCGAAGCCCGCGAGCGGTCGAGCTCAGGCCCAGGGCGCCGACGCGAGCCGCTCGGATGCTGTCCCCAATCATGAATCGGATGGTGCGACGAAATATCCGCCGCGATCTGGAAGCACTCGCGACCCGGCTTACGCCCTGAGCCGCGTCCGCCCGGCCCCGAATGCATTTTCGTCATCGGCGTGTCCAATCCGGGGTCCGTCGCGCGTCGGAGCGGTACAACCCGGAGGACTCATGACACAGCCGACCCAGAAGTACCTGTTTCTCCATCGAAGCCAGGCCGGACAGAACACCCCGGCGCCCGACCAGAAGCCATCGCCCGAGCAGATGCAGGCGATGATGGCGAAGTGGAACGCGTGGAAGGAGAAGTTCAAGGACAACATCGTCGACTGGGGCGACAAGCTGAAGCCGGGCGGTAAGATCGTGAGCGCGTCGACCGTGAGCGATGGACCGTTCGTCGAGGCGAAGGAGATCATCGGCGGGTTCATGATCGTCACCGCCGCAAGCCTCGAGGAGGCGGTCGTCATCGCGCAGGAGATGCCCGCGGGGCCAGGCGCACGCATCGAGGTCCGCGAGATGGCGAACGCTCACATGTGACAGGCGACGCCGACCATACTGCCGATCTCGTCGAGCACTACTTTCGCCACGAGTACGGCCGGCTCGTCGCGCAGCTCGCGAACAAGGTGGGCGTAAGGCACGTCCAACTCGTCGAAGACGCCGTGCAGAGCGCACTCGCGACCGCACTCACATCGTGGGTCGTCAATGGTCTGCCTCGCGATCCGAGCGCATGGCTCTATCGCGTCGCGTGTAACCAGCTCGTCGGCGTGCTTCGCAAGGACGCCGGTCGGCTGCGCCTTCTCACGAACGCACCCGAAATCGAGCACGCGGCCGAGACGCCGGCAGCTCCATACTTCGCTGGTGAGGTCCGCGACGATCTCCTGCGCATGCTCTTCATCTGTTGCGACGAAGCGATCCCTCGCGAATCGCGCATCGTGCTCGCCCTCAAGACGCTCTGCGGCTTCAGCACCTCGGAGATCGCGCTGCGCCTCTTCACGAGTGAAGCGAACGTGCACAAGCGCCTGCAGCGTGCACGCGAGACGTTGCGCGATGCCGACACCGACCTCAGCTCACCGCCTCTCGGCGCGCTGAAAGTGCGGGTCGCGAGCGTGCACGAGGTCCTCTACCTCATGTTCAACGAGGGCTACCTCTCGGTACACGCCGAGTCGGCGATCCGCCGAGAGCTGTGCGACGAAGCGATCCGACTCGCGACGCTTCTCGCCGAGCACGCCGTTGGCGACGTGCCCGAGACGTTTGCACTCCTCGCGCTCATGCACCTCCACGGCGCCCGCCTCGCCGGGCGCGTCGACGACGCCGGTGGGCTCTTGTTGCTCGAAGAGCAAGACCGCGCACGTTGGGATCGCGACCAGATCCGCATCGGCGTCGAGTGGCTCGCGCGCTCGGCGAGCGGCGAGCGGTTCTCCCGCTACCACGCCGAGGCCGGGATCGCCGCCGAGCACTGTTTCGCGCAGTCGTTCCGCGACACCCGCTGGGAGGAGATCGCGGAGCTGTACACCCTGCTCGACCGGGTTTCGCCATCACCGTTGCACACGCTGAACCGCGCCGTCGCCGTCGCCGAGTGGCAAGGCGTGGACGCCGCGCTCGTGCTCCTCGACGCGATCGATCCGCCCACGTGGCTGGCGACCTCGTACCTATGGGATGCCGTGCTCGCCGACCTCTACCGGCGGGCTGGACGCACCGAAGCGTCTCATCGGCACCGGGAGCGCGCGCTCTCCGTGGCCCCCAGTGACGCCGTTCGCGAAATGTTACGGCGACGGCTGTCACCCTGATCTGGGGCGCCCAGGAAAAGGCGCCTGACCTGTCGTGGCCAGGTCGCCAGCGTCGTCTACATGCAAATGCACCAGGAAAAGACCATCACGCCCACGTTTGTCTGGTTTCACAATCACAGCGAGAAGCCGGCGGATTCCACGAAGTTCTACGCAGAGCTCCTCGGCTGGAAGCCCGCCGATGGCCCGCCGGGAATGACAATGCTCGCGACCGACGCCGCTCCGTTCGCCGGCCTCGGCGGCCTCGATGGTGTGACCGCCGGGTGGGTGCCGTTCGTCCAGGTCGATGACGTCGATGGTGCGACCAAGCGCGCGACCAAGCTCGGGGCGACCGTGCTCAAGCCTCGCACGCGGGGACCCGCCGGCGAGTACGCGATCGTTCGCGATCCAGGCGGGGCAGCGTTCGCGCTCTGGCAGAAGGCGTAGGTCGTGACGGTCCTCGAAGCGTCGATCGAGATCGCGGCACCTCCGGCGCGCGTCTGGGAGTTACTCGGAACACTCGACGCGCTCGAACGCTATGACCCCGGCGTCACGCGATCGAAGATCACGTCGACCGAGCGAACCGGAGTGGGCGCGACGCGGCAATGCGACTTGAAGCCCGGCGGATGGTTCCGCGAGCGCGTGACATCGTGGGAGCCCGAGCGGTCGATCGGGTTCGAGCTGTTCGAATGCACGCTGCCGGTGAAGCGGCTGAAGCACGACTACGCGCTCACGCCGATCCGTGGCGGTACGCGCGTCGAGCAACGCATGGAGTACCGGCTCAAGTTCGGGCCTCTCGGCGTCCTGATGGATGCGGCGCTGGTTCGCCGACGCTGGAGAGCGGGCATCGACTCGTTCATGCGCGGCCTCAAGCAGCTCGCCGAACGCGACCCTGATACCGTCGGACCGTGACGTACGTGCTCCTCATCTATCGAACGGCAGCCCCGTCCGAAGGAATCAGCGACGAGGCGGTGCAGAACGCCCTCGCCGGTCACCGCGCCGTCCAGGCCGAGGCGCACGCACGCCACGACCTCCATGCCGTCGCACAGCTCGGCGATCCGAGCCGCGCGATCACGGTGAAGCGCGGGCAAGGCGCACACGACGTCACCGACGGGCCCTATATCGAGACCAAGGAGTGGCTCGTGGGGTTCTACCTGCTCGATTGCAGCAGCGAGGCGGAGGCGATCGAGCGCGCCAAGCAGATCACCCCGGATCCCGATCACGCTGTCGAAGTGCGCCCGGTCGCGTGGCGGTGGAAAGGATGAACGCAGAGCTCCTTCGCCAACTGTACCCGCGAGTGCTCGCGAAGACGCTCGGGCTCACGCGGAGTCTGCCCGACGCCGAGGACGCCGTGCAGGACGCGATCGAGCGCGCGCTCGCGAGCTGGCCACGTAATGGGGTACCCGAGATCCCAGAAGCGTGGCTCGTGACCGTCGCGAGCAATTGCCACCGCGACCGCGTGCGGCACGCACAGCGCGTCGAAAGACATCGTGATGCGGTCGCCGTCCTCGCGGAGATGAACCCATGGGTGCGAATTGCGGTCGGCGATCCAGCGATCGCGCGCGGCTGGAAAGACGAGCTGCTCGCGCTCGTGTTCGCGTGCTGCCACCCAGCACTCGACGAGGGCGAGAGCGCCGCACTCGCGCTTGCGACCGTGATCGGACTCTCGACGACCGAGATCGCAGCGGCATTCGTCGTCGCGCCGCGCACGATGGAGCAACGCCTCACACGAGCGCGTCAGCGATTGCGCGAGCGCGGCGATCCCGAAGGCACGCCGCCGGAGCAATCGCGCGATCGCCTCGACGCGGTTCTGCGCACGCTCCACCTTCTATTCAACGAAGGCTACTGGTCGACGAGCGACGACGCCCCGATCCGATCCGACTTGTGTCGGCTCGCGCTGGGGCTCGCGCGCTCGTTGCAGGCGACCTATCCGGAGGCCGGTGAGGTCACCGGGCTCTTGTGTACGATGCAACTCCACGACGCGCGACGCGCAGCACGGCTGGATGACCACGGCGAGCCGATTCCCCTGCCCGAACAGGATCGTGCACGTTGGGACGTCGACGCGATCGCCGAAGCCGCAGCCATGCTGGAGCACGCCCTCGTTGCAGGCCCTGCCGGGCCGTTCCTGATCGAGGCCGCGATCTCCGCGCTGCACAGTCGCGCGGCGAGTGCGGACGCCACCGATTGGAAGCAGATCGCCGCCCTGTACGCACTGCTGGAGCCGCTGCGACCAACTCCAGCCGTTCGGGTGAATCGTGTGTTTGCCGTCGCGAAAGCTCACGACCCGGCGACCGCGCTCGCCTTGCTCGATCGTCGCGACCACATCGACGTCGAGGCATACCCGTACACGCATCTTGTTCGCGGGGTACTGCTCTCCGAGCTCGGTCGCATCGTTGAGGCGAAGACCGAGCTGCAGCGCGCGGAACGCGTGGCGCGCAACGGGCACGAGGCGCGCCAGATCCGATCACGCATCCAGCATCTGGAGAATCGCGACACATGACCTACGACGAGAAGCTTGCCGAACGCATCCGCAGAGTCATTCCCCCGACGGGAGACATCGTCGAGAAGAAGATGTTCGGCGGCCTCGCGTTTCTTCTCGACGGCAAGATGTTCATCGGCATCACCGACAAGGACCTCATGGTTCGCGTCGGAGCCGACGCGTACGAGGCGGCGCTCGCGCGCCGGCACGTGCGTCCGATGGACTTCACCGGACGACCACTCACCGGATACGTCTATGTGAGCGCCGCGGGCTCGCGCACGGACGACGCGGTTGTCGACTGGGCCCAGCAAGCGATGCGGTTCGTCCGCACTCTGCCGACGAAGGCCAAGCCGAAGCGCGCTCGGAGACCCCGCCCCCGCCCCCGGCACACGTCGAAGCTTAAGCGTTCGTAGCGGGACCAGTCTTCGGACCTGGCGGCCGTGTCGAGGACAAGACACGTCGTGTCGCGTCCTGATCACAACATGCCGCGTCATCGCTTCTTCCTCTTGGTGGCCCGCTGTTTGCGAGGCGCCAGCGCAGCCTCGATCTCCTCGATGCTGGGCAAGCTCCCCTTGAGCGCGTCCGGCAGCTTCTCCACGAGTTGCGTCTCCCAATCCGCCAC
>JAYVWH010001051.1:0-3317 GCA_043786265.1 Kofleriaceae bacterium
TCGCCGTTCATGGCGCCCTGCTTGTCGTTCGCCTTGCCACAGGCGTTGGCGCCCTTCTGCAGTTCTGCCTGGATGTTTCCGAGCTGCAGCGCAAGCGTCGGATCGCTGGCGAGATCGGTGACGGACTCGACGTAGAGCTTCATGCCACGCACGTTGATGTCAGCGCCGCGTCCGTTGAGGTGGCGGTTGGCCGCACTCAACTGGAGGATGATCTTCATGTTCGCTTCCATCTTGGCCCACCTGTTCGGATCGCTCAGGATGGGGTTCTGGCTGACCGTCGTCTTCATCGTGCAGTGGCCGGGGCTCAGGCTCAGGCTCGCCCTCGCCTGACAGTTGGCCTGGATGCCTGCCGACGCCTGGCCCGATGCCCCGCCATTGCCGGCGTTGCCGGCGGCGCGAGCGTTCGCGCTCGCGGTGCACTCACCGACCATGCTTGCGTTGAAGCTCGGCGGCGTGCACTCCAGCGTTGTCTTCACCTGGATCGCGCTGTGGATGAAGTTGGCGATCGCATCGGCGTTGGCTTCGACGCCAAGCGCGGCGGCGAGCTCGGCGGTCGCACGGCCATGCATGTCAAACGCGATGTTGACCGCCCCCAGGTAACCGTCTGCTTCGACGACCCACGAGGCGTACTTGGCCGGCATCTGGGCGATCGGGAGCTTGATCTCTGCGCTCGCGCTAACGGAGGCGCTCCCGGAGAACGACCCACCCCCAGCGCCGCCGGCACCGGCAACACAGGCGGATGAAAACGAGACAGCAGCGAGAACGGCAGCAAGTGCAGAGCGATTCATTTTTAGTTCCTTGATTACTCGGAGAGAGAGCGCGCGAGTATAGGGCGCCGCGCAGCGAGTGGTAGTGAACCGGCCAGCGGTCGTACTGACAGGCGTGCTGATATGGACGCTCCCGAAATGCGCACCATTCATTAAGCCACGCCGCAGGGTGATCTTGACGAGGCGTCCGTCACGAACCGAGCGATACCGCCCGTCATCGGCTCGGTCTCACGATCACAAACTCGCCGCGCGGTAGATCCTGAAGCTCGAACGTGCATCAACGGCCGGCGGACGAGGCAGGTGAACATCGCGTGAACGGCGCACTTTCGGCGCGTCACTCCGAGAACATGGTCGTCGTGGATCAGGTCGCAAACAGGCTTGTCGCGGTGTTGGTGGCGATGCTGGTCAGCGCGACGTCGTTCGGGTGTTCGGTCATCGTGCATCCGAAGAGAAGTGCTGCTCCGGCTATCATTGATACGGTAGTCGCCAGCGCTGCCGGACTCCTCTGCATGGCCGCCCTCGGCACGGACGCCTTTGGCTCGAACGAGCGTTCGTCGATTCCCGCATCGGTCCTGTGCATTCCTACGCTTCCGATCGCGCTCGTCGTTGGCCTCTCCGCGAGCTACGGATTTCGGCAGGTCGCGCCCGTGCGACCTCGGACGTCGCCCGACGTCGACACATCAGACGACGATGGGGATACGGACGAACAGTAAACTCGCGTCCGACAACCAGGGGAGGTCCCGCTCGGAGGGCGGCCGCTCACGGGGAAGCCCTCGTGATAGCGTAGGGCTTCCACGCGATGTCGGACAACAACAAGCAAAAGACCGCGTTCCTCGAGGGTCCGGCGATCCCGAAACGCCCTGTCCTCGGAAGTACCTCCGATGCGGTGCTCCTGGCGATCTATCCGCCCGGCCCGGGCATGGGGCGCCGGTTCACTCTCGGCGAGAAGCTAGAGTACTTCGTGGGCCGGCTCGACGACATCGACATCCCGCTTGAGGGCGAGGGACTGTCCCGCCGGCACGCGCGCATCTACCGCGATTCGCTCGGCTGGTGGATCGAGGATCTCGGCTCCACGAACGGCACGCAGATCAACGAGGTCAAGATCACCAAGCAGCGGCTCAACGACAGCGACTCGTTGCGCTGTGGCGTCGCCATCTGCAAGTTCCTTTCGGGCGACAACGTGGAGGCCGCCTACCACGAAGAGATCTACCGGATGTCCGTCACCGACGGCATGACCGGCGTCCACAACAAGCGTTACTTCTTGGAGTCCCTCGAGCGTGAGTTCGCCGGTGCAGTTCGCCAGGCCACGCCGCTGTCACTGATCATGGTCGACATCGATCACTTCAAGAAGATCAACGACACCCACGGCCACCTCGCCGGCGACGCCGCGCTCAAGGAGCTGTGCCGCAGGCTCAAGCCGCGCCTGCGCACCACAGATATGCTTGCTCGTTATGGCGGCGAAGAGTTCGCCGTCGTGCTGCCCGCGACCGCGCGCGACGGTGCGATGCAGATCGCAGAGGTCCTCCGTGGGCTTGTCGAGAGCGCGCCGTTCACTTACGAGCAGCTCCAGATTCCGTGCACGATTAGCCTCGGCGTCGCGTGTCTCGAGCCCGGCGGCGAGCTGCCGACGCCGACCGCGCTGATCGCGAAGGCCGATGCGAACCTCTACGAGGCGAAACGTTCGGGCCGCAATCGCGTAGTCGGTTAACCACCCTCCCACGGCGTTCGCGCTACGGTGTGCGCGTGATCGATACCGTCCTTGGCCATCGCATGCGCTTCCCGATCCGCGCGATCACGGGAGAAGGCGCGTGGCTCGCGGTCGATCCGCTGGATCACGACGCCGACGCGCCCACGGTCCTGCTCCCCCCGGCCGAGATCCCCGAGGGCGCGCGAGCGGACGACCTCGTCGATGCGTTCATCTACCTCGACTCTCAAGAACAGCCGGTTGCCACGACGCGCGCTCCGAAGCTGACGCTCGGGGAGGTCACGTTCCTCGAGGTCACTGCGGTCACGCAGATTGGAGCGTTCGTCGACTGGGGCCTCGGCAAAGAGCTGCTCGTCCCGTACGCCGAGCAGTCCAAGGAGCTCTACGTCGGCGAGCGCGAACCGATCGGCCTCTACCTCGACAAGACCGGCCGCCTCGCTGGCACGATGTTCGTCAGCGACATGCTGGGCGCCGTGCCGCGCCGTGTTGACCGCGACGAATGGATCGACGGCGAAGCATGGCGAAACGACCCGGACATCGGTTTGTTCGCGATCCTCGAGCGCTCGTACGTCGGACTCGTCCCCGCGAGCGAGCCGCATCGCCTGTCGCGTGGGGATGCAGCGAAGTTTCGTGTCGCGCACATCCTCCCCGACGGCAAGCTCGTGCTCTCGCTCCGCCAGCGCGCGCACAAGGAACGCGCGACCGACGCCGAGAACATTCTCGCGGTGCTATCGCGCCCAGGCTCGCCCCGCGTCAGCGACAAGTCAGATCCGGAGATGATTCGATCGCTGTTCGGCCTCAGCAAGAAGGCGTTCAAGCGGGCTGTCGGCGGCTTGCTCAAGGAG
>JAYVWH010001052.1:0-5338 GCA_043786265.1 Kofleriaceae bacterium
CGGTGGCGGCGGCCCTCGCCACGTTCGTGGTCGGTCGCGGCGGTGCCGAGCTGCTTCACGATCCGTATGCCGGGCGAGCCACCCTGGACGGCAGAGAGATCGCACGCAGGCTTGTGGGGACTCTACCAATCTGCGAGGCGCTCGTCTCGCCCGACGTCGAAGTCACGAGGCAGGCACTGACGACGCTGACGGCTCGCGCTGCGCACACGGACATCGCACTGCTTCGCTGGGCTCGCACGCAGTGTCACGGCGAGGCAGGTGTCGAGGTTGCACTCGCGTGCGAGGAGATCGCAGAGAGGTTCGAGCAGCGCGCGACCGCAGCACGGGCAGCCGCCCGCACTACACCGACGTACGCTTCGTTGTCGGCCGTGTTCCTCGTCCTGGTCGGTGGGATTTCGAGCGGCATCGTCGATGCTGCGCTCGCGACGCGCCTGGCTTCAGAAAGCTGTCGCTACCACGATGCCGCGATCACGCTCGATCCCGTCCAGGGGCTCGAGCTCCTCGCGAGCCGCGTGTGGCTCGAGCTGATGCTGGATCGTTCAGTTGGCGCGTTGGAGTTGCTCGGTGCCGCACAGCTCGTCGTCGGTAGTGACCCGGAGATGTGCCTGTTGCTTCGCGAGGCTGCCTACGCGGCACGTCGCTTCGATCTCGCGCTCGGACCGGAACATGCAGACGCGTAACCTCCTCGCGCCCGTGCGCTCGGACGTCTGCCTGCTCCTGGAAGGCACGTACCCCTACATTGCCGGTGGCGTGTCGTCATGGGTGCACGAAATCGTTTCCAGCATGCCCGAGCTGGGCTTCGCGCTCCTTCACATCGGGCCCACGGCTGGTGCGTATGGCGAGCCGCGGTTCGCACTTCCGGCCAACGTCACGGCGCTCGCCGAGGAGTATTGCAATGGAGGCACGCTCGACCTGGCGACGCGTGCAGATCTCGAACGCAGCATTCGGTCCGTGCGCGGGACCCGAGTCGCGAAGCGATCGCGGACCTTGGCGGCACTCCGTCGGCTGCACCTAGAGGCCGTCGTCGATGACGAGCTCGTCGCGGGCCTCGCGGCTGCCGATGTGTCGGTCGAGGTGATGCTTCACGGTGATGAGGCATTCGAGCTGATCAGCGAAATCGCACATGCGCGCGCACCGGGCTCTTCGTTTCTAACGTTTTTCTGGCACTTCCGCTCCATGCACGTGCCGCTGCTGCGGCTGCTCGCGGCCACCGTGCCAGTTGCCGACGTCTATCACAGCGTGTCGACCGGCTATGCAGGCGTAGTCGGTGCCGTCGCGAGCTTTCGCGCCAATCGCCCGCTACTGCTCACAGAGCACGGGATCTACGCTCGTGAGCGTGACATCGAGATCGCACGTGCGAGCTGGATCGACGACGTCGGGGGTGCGCAACCTGGCGATCCGCGCGTGCCCGCGAGAACGTCGCCACTTCGGCGGTGGTGGTCTCATTTCTTCGCGCGCCTATCCCAAGTCGCCTATCACCAGGCGGCCGCGATCGTCACGTTGTCCGAGATCAATCGCCAGAAGCAACTCGCAGATGGGGCTGCGGTGGACAAGACAGCCATCATCGCGAACGGCGTCGATGTCGATGCGCTTGTCGCCGCGGCTGCGCCGGCAGTGCAGCGCGGAATCGGCGCGCCGATCCGAGTTGGCTTCGTCGGTCGCGTGGTCCCGATCAAGGACGTCATCACGTTCATCAAGGCCTGCGACCTCGCGATGCAGGACGTCGAGCTCGAGGTCGAGATCATCGGGCCGCTCGATGAAGACCCGGCGTATGTGACGCGTTGCCGCGAGCTCGTCGAATCGCTCGGGAGAACCCAGGAGATCCACTTTGCCGGGCCACAGAAGCTCGAGGAGATCTATGGAGGTCTCGACGTCTGCGTGTTGACCAGCTTCAGCGAGGGCCAACCGCTCGTGATTCTGGAAGCACACGCCGCAGGGGTGCCCGTGATCGCGAGTGATGTCGGCGCATGCCGTGAGATGCTCGTGGGCCGGGACGCTGCAGACCGCGCGCTCGGGCCAAGCGGGATCGTGACCAGCGTCGCAGCACCCGAGGAGACGGCTGCCGCAATCGTCAAGCTGGCGAGAAGTGAGCCACTACGAAACCAGATGGGAGAGGCCGGTCGCGCACGGATCCGCGCGAGCTACACGAAGCTTCAGATGATCGATGCCTATCGCGCGTTCTACCGCGCACTGAGCAGCGACGGTGCGGGCTGATGGCGGGCATCGGCTGGAAGCTCCAACGCATGCTCGAGCGGGACTCGCTCGGATCGACGCTGCAGGCCTATCTGACTGGCGTTGCGATCACGTCAGCACCATGGCTGCTGACGACCACCGTGTTGGTGACCTTGCGGGCACTCGCGCGCACACACGGCGTCAGTGAGCTGGGACCGGTCGAGGAGCTCATCACCATCATCTACGCCTTGACCCTCGTCCTGTCCGCGCCGGTTCACGTGGTCGTCTCGCGCTTCGCCGCGGATCGTCTCTACGAACGGCGACTCGATCTGATCGCGGTACCGCTTCGGCGCGCTCTGTCGCTAACGCTCGTTGGCTTCCTCGGGATCGGCATCGTCGCGATGGCCGCGATTCAACCAGGGCTCGCGCTCGCGGTGCCGGGCGCGCTGCTCACTGCGGTGGTTGCCGCGCAGTGGCTGCTCTTGGCGGTCGGTGGTGGCATGAGCTCGCCCTCGGGTGTCCTCGTGGCGTTCTGCGTCGGCTCCGCGATCAGCATCCTAGCTGCGCTCGGCTTGGACCGCGGAGCGGGCCTCGGTGCCCGCGGATATCTGATCGGATTCACGCTCGGTCAAAGCGTCTCACTCGTCGGCATGTTGCTCCAGATCCTCCGTAGTCTGCCTGCGGAGGAGTCACCGGTGCCGCGTGGGGCGCTGCGTCGTGCGGCGCGCGACTACCGCTTGCTCGCGGTGTCCGCCGTCGCAGTCAACGCGGCGGTCTGGATCGACAAGCTGGTCACCTGGGCGATCCGAGGTGCTTCTTCGGCATCGGCGCTCGCCAGCGCTACCGCACTTGCGTGGTTTGCCGTGATTCCTGCGTTTGCGTGGATCTACCTCCAGATCGAGACCTCGTTCTACGAGGTGTTTCGCAGCTATTTCCGTGGAATCGAATCGGGGGCACCGATCGCGGACCTCGAGGCGCGCGCGTCCGCGGTGAAGGACGAGGCACGGCGGCTGGTGCGCGGCGCTGCGACCGTGCAGGTCGTGGTGACGCTGCTCGCGATGGGTGCAGCCTCGCACGTCGTGCGCATGCTCGAGCTGCCGCAAGCGACGACGATCGCGATCCGGTTGTCCCTCGGAGCGGCGGGGTTTCAGGTGATGACCCTGCTCTGCCTCCTCTTGCTCTACTACCTCGACCTTCGACACGAAGCCGTCAGAGTGGCGATCGCGGAAGTCGTCTCGATCGGCGGTGCGACGGCGGTCGCGCTCGTGATGGGCGCGCCCCCCGCGCTCGGCGCACTACTCGGATCGATCGCCCCGGCCGTCTATGCGCTGACAGTGGTGCGGTACGCCGCTGGTCACCTCGTGCCCAACACCTTTCAGTCGCAACCCTTCGGGGCAACGGGCACTCACTAACAAACAAGGTGATGGCGCACACCATTGATGTAGGCGCCGTCGCACTCTCAAGGCAACTCCGATACGATCGCCAGACGTCATCCAGTGTTGCGAGTGCGCGCTCGAGCCCGCCGCGCGCGCTCGAGCAGGTCGCGGAGCGTGTCAATGCTCAGCGGCTTGGTCACGAACGAATCGAAACCGGCTTCTTTCGCATGCTCGCGGTCCTGGTCACGACCAAAGCCGGTGACTGCAACGAGCAACGTGGAGCGTCCGAGCTTGTCGCGCACCGCACGTGCGACGCCGAAGCCATCAAGTTCGGGAAGACCGATATCGATGAGCGCGAGGTCCGGCTCCTGTCGAAGGATCAGCGCGACACCATCGGGCCCGTCGACCGCGACCTCCACGATGCAGTCGAGTGCCGCGAGCAGGTCGCTCGTCAGTACGCGCAAATCTTCATTGTCCTCGACGAGCGCGACGCGCAACTTGTCAGCCGCACGCGCTCGGTCGAGGGGCACGACGTTGCTGACACCCAGCGTTCCGATCGGCAGCCGCACGATAAATACGCTGCCCTGGCCGAGACCGGCACTCTCGACTGCAACAGTGCCGCCGTGCAACCGCACGATTCGGTCGACGAGGGTCAAGCCGATGCCCAGGCCGCCGTCCGCACGCGAGAGGCTGCCATCGACCTGGGCGAACAGGTCGAACACGCGGCCCTGCATCTCGGGTGCGATGCCGATTCCCTGATCGCGCACGCGGATCTCGCATTCGCCATCCGCGCAACTCGAAGTCACGCGAACTGTCCGGCCAGCTTGGCTGTACTTGATCGCGTTCGAGATCAGATTGTTGATCACCTGTTCGAGGCGAGCCTGATCGGCCTCGAGCGTTGTTCCAGAACCACCCCCGAACACGAGTGAGACTGCTCGAGCGCGTGCGTGCTCCGTCAGGGCCTCGATGCAGCCGCGGATGGTCGCGTCGACGTCGACGGTCTCGTGCCGCAGGACAATCTTGCCCGTCGTCACGCGTGCGACATCGAGTAGATCATCGACGAGGCGCGCGAGGAGCTTTGATTGCCGCGCGATCAGCGCGAGACGGTCGTCGAGCTGCACGCGATCCGTGCCGCTGCGCGCCAGCTCGGTCGCGAGGACGATCGCGCCCAGCGGCGTGCGCAGCTCGTGACCGAGCATCGCAAGGAACTGATCTCGCTGCTGGATCGCAGCGCGTCCCTCGTATTGCCGCCTACGTCCGCGCAGGGCTGCTCGCGTTGCCGTGATCAGTGTCTGCGGCGCGATCGGCCGCTCGATCACGGTGACGTTGCCGAGCGCACTCGACATCAGCTGCAGGTGGTGGGCTGCCTGCACACCGGCGAGCACGATCAGCGGGAAGTCGGACCACGGTGGCTGCTCGGACAGCTGCTTTGCGAGCGCACGCTGCAGGCCGGTGCCGAGCGCTTCCTCGGTGACGATGGCGCAGCCCGCGCCCTCCGCGATGGCATTCAAGAACGCGTCACCCGACGCGCAGACTTCCGCCTCGATGTCGTGCTTCGCGAGGAGAATCCCGGTGAGCTCACCGTCACGGCCGCGCGGCGCCAGGACGAGAGTGCGGGTGGTATCCGACTTCACGACCTATGCTCGCGCGCCGAGGTTGAGGATGCGGTCCACCCCCGTGATGCCGGTACGAGCCAGGAAGGCCGGGGACATTCGTGCATCATGTCCAATCCGTAAACTATTTCAAGTGTGCGGCAACGCTCAGCTACTCGATGTAGCTGAGCGTTGCCA
>JAYVWH010001053.1:0-2325 GCA_043786265.1 Kofleriaceae bacterium
CGGGCGAAGCAGTCGATGCGATCGTCACCCCACGAGACTGCAGCGGGTGCTTCGACGAGCTTGCCGGTCATCGGATGACCGAGGCTCTCCCACTGCTTCCAGTTTTTCTCGAACCAGTTGTGCCACATGGCACCGTCCTGGCCGAGCGCGAATACATCGAGGCGCTTGGCGCCCCACGACGACACGGTAGGTGCGGACACGATCTGTCCGCCCAAGTCTTCCCAAGCTGACCACGGCATAGCGATTTCCCCCGGCGGACATCGTAATCGATTTCCTCAGACCGGGGCGACCAACGGCGCGCTCAGGCGATGAACCGCTCGTAGATCGCCGTTGCGAGCGCTGCTGCGGCAAGGATGTAGACAACAATCACGAGACCGATCCCACTGGCACGCTGCGGTGCGACCGGACCCGGCTGGCGGACCCTCGGGACCGGTGGTGGGGTAGCGGTGGGGAGGGCGGCACCGACGGACGAGTCGATGAAGATGCGGCCAGGGGCGTCAATCGCGCGGTCGTCGTCGGATTTTGCCTGGGTGGACTCACCACCGACGACATCATCGCCTTCTTCGCTGGTTCGCAGAGCGCCCACGCGTGGAAGGTATACTGCGGCTCGACAACGAGGCGAGGGCTCAGACACGTGGAACCGCGCAAGTACTGTGTAGTCTGCGGAACGATCTATCGGCACGAGCTGCGTACCTGTCCTGAGGACGGAGCGATGCTCGTGATCGAAGTGGATCAAGGCGAACGGCTGCGCCTGGGTCACGTGCTCGGCAACTATCGCCTGATCAAGAAGCTCGGCGAGGGTGGTGTCGGCACCGTCTACGAGGGCGAGCACATCCGGCTCGGCCGCAAGATGGCGCTGAAAGTCCTGCATCCCGAGACTGCGAGTGCCGAAGTCATCGTTCGGTTCTTCAACGAGGCGCGCGCGGTCAACCAGATCCGGCATCCCAACATTGTCGACGTCGAGGACTTCGTCACCGCGGAGACCGGCGAGCATTACCTGATCATGGAGATGCTGGCCGGCGAAGATCTACGTACCGCGCTCAGCCGCGACGGCGTGCTACCGCCCGCGAGGGTGTCTGCGATCGGCGAGCAGATGGCAAGTGCGCTCGCGGCGGTCCATGGCTGCGGCATCATTCATCGCGATCTCAAGCCCGACAACATCTTCCTCACTCGCGACAAGGATGGCCGCGAGGTCGCCAAGCTCCTCGACTTCGGCATCGCGAAGTTTATCGGCGAAGGCAATCAGGGCATGACCCGCGAGGGGCTCACGCTCGGCACGCCCGAGTACATGGCGCCCGAACAGATCCTGACGAGCGGCAAGCCCGGGCCGACCGCCGATCTCTACTCGCTCGGAATGCTCATGTACGAGTGCGTTGCGGGCGCGCCCGCGTTCACAGCGACGACGACCGCGGCGATCTTGCGTGGCCACATCAGCGACCCGGTCGTGCCGCCCTCGAATCGGCGCGGGGAGCCGATTCCGGCGGTGCTCGAGGCAGCGATTCTCAAGTGCCTCGAGAAAGATCCAAAGCATCGCTTCCCCGACGGCGACGCGCTCGCGGCCGCGCTGCGAGCCGATCGCGCGGTGGAGCTCGTCACACCCCGGTTCCGGCCGCGCGCGCAGACCCAGGTGGTGCGCAAGACGCGTGTGCTGCAGATGCTGCCGGCGTTCGCGATGGTCGCGGCTGCATTAGTCCTGCACTTTGCCCCGCGCGCCGATCACCGTGCAGACGCCGCGCCCGCACCGATCACACAGGTGCACGGCGCACCCACACGAGCGCCAGCGCTGGTTCCGACGGAGGTCCTCGATGGTGGCATCGAGGTGAAGCCTGCGGCAGAGCAGCCTCCGACGTCGATCCAGGTCGCGCTGTCCTCCAATCCCGAGGGTGCCGAGCTGTTTCTGGGCGAGACCTCGCTCGGGGTGGCTCCCACGATCGCCGAGATCCCGATGTCGAGCGATCCCGTGTCGCTGACTGCGAAGTTCCCGGACGGAACCGAGGTGGTGCAGACCATCGTCCCTGACCATCCACTTCCCCACATCGCGTTTACCCGACCCGCTTCCCAAGCAACGAAAATCCACAAGGAATCCTCAGGGACGAAACACCCGTCCGGGACCACTGGCGGAGCAAAACCTCCGTCGACGTCGGGTACCATCAAGGACCGAGACGGGACCATGGATCCGTTTCAGCAATAAATGAAGTCGTGTCCTAGCTGCCGCCGCAAGTTCGTCGACACGCAGGACGCGTGTCCCCTCGACAGCGCTCGTCTCGTCTCCGCACAGGGAGAGCTGCCGCATGGTGTCGGTCGGCAGCTCGGTGCCTATCAACT
>JAYVWH010001054.1:0-4717 GCA_043786265.1 Kofleriaceae bacterium
GTACGCGCGACCGGGAGGTTGCGCGTGTAGTCGTCGGTGATCGTGATGCCAGTCTTCGTCGAACCTTGATCGACGATCGGGGCCGAGCCCTGGATCTCGATGACCTCGCCCTTGGCCTTGGCCTGGGGCGCTGCCGTGTTGACGAGGATGTTGACGACCGCTTCCTTACCGATCTGGATCAGCACGTTGCTGCGCGAGAACGTCGCGTCGTTGTAGTAGACGGTGAGCGTATAGATGCCCGGCGGCAGCGACGTGACGAAGTACTGCCCCGTCTCGTCGGTGATCACCACCTGCTCGCCCTGGAGGGCGGGCGAGGTCGCGACGACCGTGGCGCCGACGGCGACTTCGCCGTTGGACTTGTCGCGAACGACGCCGCGCAGACCACCGACCGTGGCGCTACCTTGCGCGCGAGCCGATTGATTCTCGACGAGCGCGGTACCAATGACCGTCAGCGACCCGAGGGCAGTCGCCATGAGAACTTTTGAAAACATGTTCTTGTTCATGGTTGCTCCTTGGGGCTAGAGGCACTCGACCGCGGCCGGCGCTTCAGCGACGTCGACAGTGATCGTGGTGTCAGCTGGGTGGGTGTAGTCGACGCCGAAGATGTCCTTGACCTTGGCGCCGGCGAGGAACGTGATCTTGTAGGAGCCAGCCGGGACGATCCCGCGCAGGCGCATGGTGCAAGCACCAATCCAGCCCGAAGCGTTGGTCGACTTCGACGTGGCATTGAAGTAGCCGCAGCCCGAGGGGGCTGCGATCGTGAGGCCCGGCAGCGCCGGCTCGATCTTGACGTCCGACAGGTCGAACGTGGTCGGGTCGATCGACGCGTTGAAGGAGAAGCGGATGTCGGTCGTATTGCTCGCTTCGTTCTTCGTCAGCGTGCCCTTGTTGCCGGTGCTGAACAGCTGGCCGGTGTTGCGGAGCGCGATGCCCGTCATGACGATCGCGGGCTGCGTCTTCCACTTCACGACGAGATCTTGATCCTTGACCTCGTACGGCACGCCGTAGAAGTCCTTGATCATCGTCCCCTTCTTGATCGTGGCCGTGTACTCCGTGTTCATCTGGAGCTGGCCGTTGAGCTGGGTCTGGCCGTCCGCGTTCGGTGAGATGATCAGCAGCTCGTTCGCTGCGAGGTCCGCGGTGGGACACGGCGACGTTCCAGAGCACGCGGCCGTCAGCTTCTTCGGCAACGGCGTGATCGTGAACGCGGGCGTCGCGGAGGTCGCATCGATCGCGGTCGACTCGGGGAGCGCGTTGCCATTGCTGGCGGCGGTGTCCTGGCCCTGGAGGACGTTGTTGAAGTTGTACTGCAGACGCTTCATCGCCGAGGCGACCTCGCCGGTCACGATCGTCGTGCTGTTGAAGTCGAACTTGTCGGTGATGAAGCGAGCGTAGAGGTTGTCGTCGGCGACCGAGGCGGTCTGCTGCTTGCCATCGACCGGAATGTCCGGCGTCGGCAGCGTGGTCTCCTTGCCGCAACGGTCGCGCAGCACCGCGCCCGGCGTGAACTGGAAGATGTACTTGTGGTTGGTCTCGATCGGCTCGACGGGGCCGAGGCCATACTCGGCATCGGTGTCGCCGTACGCAATGTAGTCGTATGCGTAGCTCGTCCCGCAGTGCTCGGTCGGGTCCGGGCAGTCTGCCTTCACGTTGCACGAGCCGCCCGTCACGCCGCAGAAGCCGCGTCCGCACAGCGTGTCGCCGCCGGTCGGGGTCTTGGTGAGGCAATCGGAGAGTTGGCCGCAGGTCTCGCTCGTCACGTCGCAGTAACCGGGGCCTTGGGTCGGGTGGGTCACGTCGCGGATCGAGAACGTCTTCTCGTCGTCGCAGAGACCATCGTCGTCCTCATCCGGGCAGATCGACGTGTAGTCGACGGACGTGTTGAACTGCACGAACGGGTTGTCGAAGTAGATCGTCACCGCGTCGATCGGGGACTCGTAGTCCTGATCGTCGACGGGCGGATCCATCGACACGACGGTGATCGGCGCGATCTTGAAGCTGAACGGTCCACGCTGCGCCTCGGGCACCGACTCGCCTTGCTTGTCGGTGATCGCGTTGTTGAGCGTGACCTGGCACTCGGTGTTCGTCGCGATCACGGTCGGATCGTTGGGCTTGATCACGATCGATGGGCCGACCGGCCACGTGGTGCGATTACCCGACGGCGAGTAGTAACCGTCGTAGTCGACGTTGACGAACTGGTTGCTGACGCTGCTCCGGCACTGGACCGTGACCGGGTGCGCTGCAATAATCGAACCGCTGTAGCTGCCGGTCTCTGCGCCGGTGTCGGTGTCGAGGATCGGCGTCAGCTCTTCGAAGCTCGGATCGAGCAGCTCGTCGAACATGATGCGGACGTACCAACCGTCCGGGTACGCGTTGGTGACCGGTGTGGGATCGCCGGACTCAGGACACACTTGCTGCGTCGTGAAGTCAGGAAGACCGACGAGCGTCGGCCTGAGCTCGTCCCCCGATTTGCAGTAGGTCGCAGCTTCGATGAGCTGCGAGGCGGCGTCGGTCATGACCAGGACGGCGAGAACTTCAGGCGGTCCTGCAGGACGAAGATCGGTGTTCAGCGCCGGGTCGGTACAACCGCCCAGTGCTAGAGCTCCGAGAGCCGCCGCCGCGACTCCGTGCATTCGGTGGACGAACATAATTCGAGCCTCCCTCAAGGTTCTTTCGGCTCGAAAGTAATCGCCTGTAATCGCAGCATTGGCAAGTTGCCCCAACGCGGAAAGGCCAGTGTTCACTGGCCTTCATGGAGTCGATCACGGGTGTACGGAACCCGGACTATAATTTTCTACGCATTTGGCCGTTTGCCGTTGGGCGGCGGCGTCACAACTGTGGCGTTAGAGCGCACTTCGTTTTTTGAAGTCTCACGCACGTCTAACTTTGCGTGAGCGTCGGCCTTTGCCTCCACCTTGCCGCTGCCTTCGGCTTTGACCGGCGCGGGAGCGATCGGCGACGGCGCGGCGTCGGGCGCGACGACATCGATGCCGATGCGGCGCACGCCATAGTGCGCGAGGACCTTGGCTTCGATCGTGTTGTACGTCTCGGGATGCTCGGTGAGGAACTGCTTGGCGTTCTCGCGGCCCTGACCGATGCGCTCGCCCTGGAACGAGAACCACGCGCCGCTCTTGTCGACGATGTTCGCCTCACTCGCGAGATCGACGAGGTCGCCTTCGCGAGAGATGCCCTGGCCGTAGAGGATGTCGAACTCGACCTCCTTGAACGGCGGCGCCATCTTGTTCTTCACGACCTTCACGCGCGTGCGGTTTCCGATGACGTCTTCGTCCTTCTTGAGGGCGCCGATGCGGCGGATGTCGAGGCGGACGCTCGAGTAGAACTTGAGCGCGTTACCGCCCGTCGTGGTCTCGGGCGAGCCGAACATGACGCCGATCTTCATGCGGATCTGGTTGATGAAGATGACCATCGTGCGCGACTTCGCGATCGCAGCGGTCAGCTTGCGCAGCGCCTGGCTCATCAAGCGGGCGTGGGCACCGACGTGGTGATCGCCCATCTCGCCTTCGAGCTCGGCCTTCGGCGTGAGTGCCGCGACGGAGTCGATGATGATGACGTCGACCGCGTTGGAGCGGACGAGCATGTCAGCGATCTCGAGCGCCTGCTCGCCGAAATCGGGCTGGCTGACGAGCAGCTCCTCGCTCTTGACGCCGAGCTTCTTGGCGTAGCCGACGTCGAGCGCATGCTCGGCATCGATGAACGCGCACACGCCGCCACGCTTCTGCGCCTCGGCGATGATGTGGAGGGTCAGCGTCGTCTTGCCGGACGACTCCGGTCCATAGATCTCGACGATACGGCCGCGCGGCAGGCCGCCGATGCCGAGGGCGATGTCGAGGCCGAGCGAGCCGCTCGGGATGACCTGAACCTCGCGATCGACGGTGTCCTTGCCCAGGCGCATGATCGCACCCTTGCCGAACTGCTTGTCGATCGCGGCAAGCGCGAGGTCGATCGCCTTGTCGCGGTTCTGCGTGCTCACGCCTTCTTGGCGGTGCGGGTGTACGGCCTGGCTCGGTGCTGAATCTTTAGACGCCATCGGATGCTCCTTTTTCGTCGTTTCGTGACCGTCTCGGTTCACGTGTTAGTGGCTGTGCCCTCGTGGCCAGCCATCGTCTGTGTCGTCCCCCAGCTCTACCGCTCCCGTCTGACGTTTTTGCTCGCCGCCTCCGGTGTTTTGGGTAGCTTTGAAGCCGATTCGATGGATCTCTTTATAGGCAGAACTAGACGATTTCATTTCAGTTTCGAACAGTGACACCCCATCGATTCGTGTATCACTGAACATCTGTTCCGATAGAGGTAACACGACGTCTTTGACAGGTCTAGTTTCGCGGAGCCTTCCGAGCGTCACGTGCGCATGAAACGGGCGGGTCTCGGCGGCATAGCCGATCCCCTCGAGCGCGCTCTCGACGCGTCTGGCGAGATCGTCGAGCGCGTTGGCCTCGACCCCCGCCCACAGGACAGACGCCGCCTCGAGCGACGGGAACGCACCCAGACGCGCTGTGCGGAACTTGAAGCCGGTGACGCCGGCGAGCGCCGTGTCGAGGGCGTCGCGCACCGCACCGATCGCATCCTCCCGCGTCCAGCCGAGGAACTTCAACGTCGCGTGATAGTTCACCGGCGGGACCCACTTCACGTCGAGGCCGGCGTCTTTGGCGCGCCGCTGCAGCGACTCCGCCGTCGAGGCGAGTGCATTGGCGGTCTGCAC
>JAYVWH010001055.1:0-2952 GCA_043786265.1 Kofleriaceae bacterium
CAACGACGTGCTCGTCACGGGCGCCGAGCCGCTGTTCTTCCTCGACTACTTCGCGACTGGGGCGCTCGACGTCGAGACCGGTGCAAGCGTGATCGCGGGTATCGCGGAGGGCTGCCGGCAGTCCGGATGCGCGCTCGTCGGCGGAGAGACGGCCGAGCTTCCGGGCCTCTACCACGGTAAGGATTACGACCTCGCAGGGTTCTGCGTCGGCGTCGTCGAGAAGTCAGAGATTCGTCCGCGCCGCGATCTGATCGCAGGCGACATCGTGATCGGCCTGCCGTCCGCAGGGCTGCACTCCAACGGTCATTCGCTCGCGCGCAAGGTGGTGCTCGAGACGCTCGCGCTATCGCTCGACGCAAAGCCCGAGCTGCTTGGCGGCTCGAGCGTTGCTGACGAAATGCTGCGCCCGACGATCATCTACGCGAAGGCGTTTGCAGCGCTGCGCGAGGCCGCAATCCCGTGGAAGGCGGCGGCGCACATCACCGGTGGCGGTCTCGTCGAGAATCCGCCGCGCATCTTCGCCGACGACACGCTGGCGGTCGCGCTCGATCCGACCACATGGACGGTGCCGCCGATCCTCCAGCTGATCGCGAGTGCGGGTGTCGCCGACGAAGAGATGCGCCGCACCTTCAACATGGGCCTCGGGATGGTCATCGTCGTCCCCGCCGATGCAGCTGCGCAAACCGTGACGCTGCTCGCCGCACAGCAAGCGCGCGTCGTCGGCAAGCTCGTGCCGCGCGCGGGCGGCGAAGCGTCGCGTCTCGAGAAGTAGATGCGCGTCGGCGTCCTCGTCAGCGGTAGCGGCACCAATCTGCAGGCGCTGCTCGATGCCGAGGCTCGCGGCGACCTCGCTCCGGCGACGATCGCAACGGTTGTCTCGAGCAGGCCGGGAGTTTCCGCGCTCGATCGCGCGGCGCTGGCGAATGTCCCGGCGGTCGTCGTCGACCACAAGGCGTATGCGGACCGGATCGCGTTCGAGACCGCACTGATCGACGCGCTCGATGCGCAGGCGGTCGAGCTTGTCGTGCTCGCTGGCTTCATGCGCGTGCTGACGTCGCACTTCACGGACCGCTACGCCGCGCGCATCATCAACACGCATCCGTCGCTGCTGCCCGCGTTTCCGGGTGCCAATGCACCCGCGCAAGCGATCGGGCACGGCGTGAAGCTGTCTGGAGTATCGATTCACTTCGTCGACTCGAGTCTCGACGGCGGGCCGATCATCGCGCAGGCAGCCGTCCCTGTCCTCGGCGGTGACGATGCCGTGACGCTGCACGCGCGCATCCAGCGCGAAGAGCACGTGCTGCTGCCGCGCGTGGTTCGCCGCTTGGCGCTGGGTCAGCTGACATGCCAAGGTCGCGTCGTGGTGGAGCGTGCCGAGTAACTCGTACGATCTCGTCGTCCTCGGTGACGACCTGGCCGCACTCGTGTGCGCCACGCTGTGTGCACGCCGCGGCATGCGCACGCTCGTGCTCGGTTCGGATCGCCCTGCCCGCTACACCCTCGGCCCGCACAAGCTGCCGGTCGAGCCAGCGTTGTGGCCCGTCGGCGCAGGCACCGCGGGCGAGCGCGTGCTCAAGGAGCTGCACGCGGAGATGTCGCTCAAGCGGAAGCTGCGCGAGCCACGGATCGCCGCGCAGCTCGTCGCGCCCGAGCTGCGCATCGATCTCGGTCACGAGCGACTGGCTGCCGAGGCAACGCGCGAGCTCGGCGATGCGAGCGATGCGTGGTTGGCGCGCTGGCAGAAGGGCTCCGACCTCGCCCGCATGCTCGATCCACTCCTCGCGAGCGACCACGCGTACCCGGGAGTCGGGTTCTTCGAGCGTCGCGAGGTCCACAAGCTCGATGCTGCGGCAGCGGTCGCGGCCGCGCAGTGGTGGGCCGACTGTGAAACCAACCCGCACGCAAAGCTCTGGCGTCACCTCGCCGCGATCGCGCTACGCCATCCCGCAGCACCGCCGATCGCGATCGCGCGCGCGACCGATGCGTGGCGTGCAGGACCGCCAGCACTGCGCGGCGAAGCCGAGGCCATCCGCGAGCTGCTCGTCGAGAAGCTAACGACCGCCGGTGGTGAGGTACGCAGCGGCATCGTCACCGACGCCACCGTGTCGTGGAACAAACTGTCGAGCCTCACGCTCCACAACGGAGACGCGATCGGTGCGGGTCAGGTCGTCGCGAGCACGACGCCCGCCGATCTGATCACGCTGCTCGGCAAGAAGGCGCCGAAGAAGCTGCAGGAGCTCGCGGACTCAGCGCAGGTCATCGGCTACCGCTACACGCTCAACATCGTGCTCGACGAGGCTGGCATCCCCGAGCACATGGCGCCGACCGTCGCGGTGATCGCAGATCCGGATCGCGACCCTTCCGGCGATGCCGCGTTCTCGATTCACCTCAGCGAGGCCGACGACACAGGTCGCGTCGTTGCATCGATCGCCACCGTGCTGAGCGTCGAGGGTCCGCTCGACGCGGAACGTCTCGCACCGAAGTGCATGGCGCTGCGTACGGGCCTGTGGCGCCGCATCGGCGAGGTGATGCCATTTTTCGAGAAGCACCTCGTGCTCGCGCACTCGCCGTTCGAGTCCACGTCACCGCAGGTGCCCGGCGGCCGCGGCAGCTACGACGTGCCGCGCAACCTCCCGCTCTTGATGACACCCGTGTGGCGCGCACCGACCGAGGTCAGCTACCTCACTGGCCTCAAGAACCTGACGCTGACCGGCGACCAGATCCTCCCCGCGCTCGGGACCGAGGGTGCGCTCGCCAGTGGTTGGAGCGCCGCGAAGATCGCGTGTGCGCTCGCCGGGAAGAAGAAGGACTACCTTCGCGACGAGATCGTCGGGACCGCTACGTGAGGCGCGGCACGCCGAGCAGATCGGCGGTCGCATCGTCATCCGCGACGAGAATGAACGGCTTGTCGGCGGGTACACGGCCTAGCTGATCGACGCGCACACGCCACAT
>JAYVWH010001056.1:0-6342 GCA_043786265.1 Kofleriaceae bacterium
GCGCTGCGGGCTGACGGATGCCTGACGGATTGCAAACGGATCCGTCAGGCGGAATCACGAGTGACTTCCATGGATTGTCCTACCTGGCTGACGGATGACGGATCAAACCTCTTGGAAACATCTCCACGCGAACAAGAACGACTGCCGTCGTGCGTAGTGGTTGGCGTCCGTCGGATCGCATCCATACAGCCCTGTAACCCTCGCGCCCATCCGTCATCCGTCAGCCCAACGCTCCATCCTCGCGAACAGCAACGCGAATTGGCCCTGACGGATTGCCGGAGCACCCGTCAGCGATCCGTCAGGAGGTTCCGATGATCGCCTGGGAGGAAGACCGGATTCGCACGGTAAACGATCTCCTTCGGCGCACGCCGCTTCGAGGCTGGGATCCGCGCACCGGCACTCAGAAATCTCGTCGGCGCCGAACGAAGCTCGAGTTCCGTGCCGGCGACAAGAACTGGTACTTCGACCGCGGCCACGTTCATCGCTTGGCGCTCCACCACGACGGCGCGTCGATCGTCATCGACGGCCTGCGCAACCTACCGCGGATCAACGCGGTTCAGATTCTCGCGTGGGGGGCCTACTGGCCCTGCCCCGATCTCTGGTGCGACGCATGTGGCCCATCCCGCGACGCTAACGGTGTCGGACCTCTTGACAGCGAAGTGGCCGGTGTCGTCGACGCCATCTGGTTCAACTGCAACGGTCCGACGCCGCACTTCTACCGCGCGACCGTGTGCGCCAGCGATCTCCACGCGTTGGTGATGCAGGCCCGCGCGTGTCGCCACCCGACCGAAATAGTCGCCGACTTGACCCCACGAGCACCATCAAACGGGACGACCGCCTCTGCGATCTCCGTGACGAACGCCCGCAAGGCAACGTTCTCGATGCCTGGCGAGTACTACGCCAACGCATTCGCCGCCCTAAAAGACGGCGGGTGGAACATCGCTACATCCAATCCAAGGAGGACAACGTGATCGAGGAGGACAAGGAACCGGAAGACGCGTGGCCGATCATCACGATCGAACCGCGTGACCTCGAACAGTGGTGGACGCCGGACCCGAAGGGCCTCGCAGATCTCAAGTCGAACATGTGGGTCGGTCGGAACATGATCATTGCGGGGGCCGAGGAGGCTGACCCTGCCTCTCTGGCCGAGAAGCTCGCATTCGCGGTGCGCTCACGCACGCGTCGGAGCGTCGCGTTCGGACATGCATGGCAAGCCCTCCGCGACGCCAAGGAGCACGGCGCCCATCGGCTCCCCGAACCAGACGTGCTTGTCCTCACGGAGATCACCGACCTGCCGCAGCCGCTATTCGACGTTCTTCTCGACGTCCTCCAGCAACGCGTCGGACGCTCGACGGTACTCGTTGGAGAGTCGGAGCCGACGATCCGCGGCTTCTTCGCCGAGGATCTCCAGTTCAAGTCTGCCCTCGCGCCATTTCTGGCCAACGGCCGGTGTCTCGTAGTTCGCGCGCGGTCCGAGACCGACGGGGCCAGGGTTTGAGGTCCCGCGCGAGCTATGCCGCGCCCTATAATTTCGGCATGCGGACAATTGCGCACGGAAATGGACGGCTCGCGTTCGTGAGCACGCAGAACGCGGCAAATCAGTCGACGCTCGCGCGCGAGGAGCATCCCCTGAGCCTTGGATCGACAGAAGCGAGGTCGCTCGAGTTGCTGCACGACGACCCGCAGGAAACCGTCCGGGCGGCGCTTGAGACCGCGACCAGCTTGATGGGCCCCGGCCGCGATCACGAGCGCCTGGCGCTGATCTCGAAGACGATCGCTTGCGAGCAGCAACGGCACCTTTCTCTAGCAACGCTGCATGATCAGCTTGTCTGCGCACGCGATCTCGAAGCACTCGACGTGATCGCACGCCTTCTCACGGCGTCAAACCGCAGACTGTGCGCGCTGCTCGCCGAGCATCGCGCTTGTTGCCACGTCGGCCTACGTGCGGCGATCGTTGTAGCGCACGCCGATCGCGTCCACGTCTCGACGGAGAAGTAGCATGCTTCACCGTGACTCTCTCGCCATCATATCGATCCGAGGCGCACGTGCGTTCGTGGCTCCCCGCGTTTGGCGCGATCTCGATTCGGTCGAGCTGACGCATGGGTCCACGTCAGTCGTCGTTGGCCTCAAACGCGTCGCAGGCAGGTACGGCTGCATCGACAGACCCCGTGTTTGGTTCGTGTGTCCAATGTGCGGTTCGCTCGCTGGCGCGATCGGTTTCACCTGCGAGGCTACGCCGCCGTACGGGTGCCGACGCTGTCTTCGATGGAGAAGCCGTGAGTACAAGGTCTCTAGCAAGGCGCCGCATATTGGGCCCGTCGCAGCGGCTCCACACGTGTGACCTTGCTCGTCAGACCACAGCCGTCATCGCCGCGGCGACATCGCGATGCTCGGCGCCGAGCGCTCGACGCCACCTGCAATCTGCTTCAGTTCTCCTCGAACCAGTCAGGACGAATCCGGCGCAGCTCGGTGGTGAACTCCGCGTCGTACTCGGGATCGAGCGGGTTCGTGTAGCGGTGCAGTGCTTCGGCGAGAACCGCCTCGTCCGGTTCCGCATCGTCGTCTTCGATCATGCGCGGCATCACCGCGATGAGTGTCGCGACCGCCTTCTCCGGGCTCGTGACCGGGTGCTCGAGGGTCTGGGCTCCACGGGGTCGCGTGCTTGCTGTCCTTCGTGCGGTGCGCTTCGACGCCTTCATAGTCTTCCCTCCTGTTGACCTGGCTCATCGGGCTGCGGCTGGTCAGCACCGCAACGACGTCGCAAACTCGCTCGCGGCCCGCGACGTTTCGCCGTTCACTTCAAGTTGCGGATGTCCATGGCTGCCTCCCTTCCGTCAGCGAGAGCGCCGTGACTACGCCGCGACTTTTCGGCCGGTCGTCGCGGAAAGTTGGGACGTCGGGACCATCTCGACGTTCAGCTCCGACTCGACGCGCTTGAACTCCATCTCGAGAAGCTTGCCGTGCTCCACTACGGCGGCCCGCAGCGCCTCAGCCTGCGCGACCGCGTCAGCGAGCTGCTTGGCCAGTTCCTTCGTGCTCGGCAGCTTGCGGATGGTGGGCAGCGACGCCATCCACATCGATACGACCTGCAACGACTCGCCGACCCCCAAGAGCATGCGCGCGAGATCGGTCGGCTCGGCCTCCACGCCGTTGTAACGAGAGGCCAGCTTCGCCGCACTTTTGGCGCGCCCTTCGATCTTCTCCTGGAGTCCGCGCACCGAGAGAGACTTCGTGAACACCTGCTCGAGCAGCGACGCGCGCCGCTTTGCGTTCTTGACACCCGTCAGCTCGACCAAGTGCGAGAACGTGATCGGCATCCCCTTCGTCGTCTTGCGGACACACAACTTCTCGAATGCCCCGCTCGGCCACATCTCGGCGACGTCGGCGTACTCGTAGAGCGTGCTCTTGTGGTAGCCGAGATCATCGGCGAGTCGCTCCACCGCGCCCGTGCCGTACTTGTCCTCGTTCTTCAGCTCCAGGACGCCGACGCCGATCTTATGTCGCCGCGTCAGCTCGCTGGACGTGTCCTCCGCGATGAGCTTCTGAATCTCGTTTCGCTTGGTGTTCCACGCGATCAGGTAGCTCTCGACGTTGTTGCTCTGGGTCTGCATTTCGCGTCTCCATCGAGCTTGATTGCTCGTGCCCGACCTAAAAGCAGGAACGGCTCCAACCAGTGAACCCAGTAAACCTAACTACTTAGCCGAAAAGTCGTGTTCTTCGGGGACATCGTGTCCTCTAGTCGGGTGAAAACGTCCCTGGTCGAGGACATCGATGGCGACGAGTTCGTCGCCTGGATCTCTCAGGCGGCCGGAGTGGAACCCGCGCCGCTGGACGCACCGAGCCAGCGCGCCATCACTGAGTTCTTTGGCCACTTCCAGAGTGCGATGAAGTTCAGCGTGACGGAGTCCGAGTCATTGCTCGCGGCTCCGTTCTTCGCCGCGTACCGACCGTTCATCGAGCCCGGGTTCCTGCGCCTCGTCCAGGCGACCAATGGATCGGTAGACGAGGCCCGCACGTGGCTCGCTACACCTGTCGATCCTAACGCATCGACCGATCGAATCGCGGCCGACGTGGACGATCGGGTACGTCCTCAGTGCACAAGCCTGAGCCAACTTGTTGCTTGGACGGAGATGCTGTTCATCTTGATCGCTCGTGGCGGACCGACAGAACGCGATCCTGCGACTCTCCGAGCACAATTGGGTAGGTGGTACGTCCTCTTGATGGTGAACGGTCTCGCCTTCGAGAAGTTCTATGACAATGAGCGGCTCGGCCTACGCAACGTCATCATGGACTACATCACCGAAGATGAGCTGGCCAGATGCAAGAACGCCCATCAGCAAGAGGCCAAGAAGCTGCGCGAGGTGCTGCCGGAGCTGGGATGGGAACAGCCGGTTCGGCATGCGCTTGTGCACTTCGCGATCGCGCAAGTGGTAGAGCGATGGCGACAACACGCGTCGGCATTGCGCCGAACCGCTGACGCTTCGTTGTTGCTCAGCGTGCGCATCGGCGCACAGGCCACGCATGACGACACGGTCCTCCTGCTCGGCGAGACCGGAACTGGCAAGGAGTTCGCCGCGCGCGCAATCCACGAGCTGGGCGCTCGCGCCAAAGGGCCATTCAAGGTCATCAACTGCGGCGCGATCCCGGAAGGCCTCGCGGAGGCCGAGCTACACGGCATCGCGAAGGGTGTGGCGTCGGGCGTCGTCGAGAAGGCGGGCTTTCTCGAAGAGGCTCAAGGCGGAACGCTCTTTCTCGACGAAATCAACAAGGCGCCGCTCGCCTTTCAAGGCGCATTGCTTCGCGTGATGGGCTCGAAGGTGCGCCGACAGGTTGGGACCACGACGGAGCAGCGAGTGGACGTTCGGTTCATCGCTGCGTGCAACAAAGATCTGCTCGCGGCAATCAGAGAGCGAGAGTTTCTCGAGGACTTGTACTACCGCTTGAACCCGGACTTCGCCGTCAGGCTGCCTCCGCTACGTGAAAGGTCGCTGAACGACTTCTGCGAGCTATGGAACGAGCTGATTGACGCCAATCTGCCAGCGAGCTTGAAAGCCGCTGCGTCGAGCGACGCGGGCGCAGCGGCATTGAGGTTGGTCGCGATCAGTCAGGCTGCCAGTTTGTTCTCGCAACGCGAATGGCCGGGCAACATACGCCAGCTCGAATCATTCGCACGGTTCTTCGTGCACTCGACGCGTGGGCATGGTGGCTTCGTCACGACTCCAGAAATGCTCGCGCTGCTCCCACAGACAACGCGCCCCGAGTGGCCGGCCGCGCCCATGGTTACCTCCGTCGTGAACGCGTTGGGTCAGATGTCGCTCGATGAGGCCATGGATTCGCTCAGCACTATCGTCATCGATCGAGTCGTCGCTGAAGAAGGTGGCATCGAGCCAGCCGCCAAGCGCCTCGGTCTGTCGCACGAGGCGTTGAAGAAACGGCGCCAACGGCTCGCGCCGAAGAAGAAGAGTCGGTAGCCGTTGTGACGTCCCAACTTTGTCGCGAAGCAAAGGCTGCGCTGATCGCGAATCGCTGGCGTCCCGGCCCGCACAGGACATGCTCATCTCGATGATCGAGATCGCGACGTGACTTGCACCGATGTCATCGTGGCGTGGCCGCTCGCGCTTGCATCCGCCGTGATCGTGGTGGCTTGCGGCACACAAGAGCAACCTCCAGCGCGTACGCCGGCGCCACCTCCTTCGCCAGCACCGGCTCGTGCTACCGCAATCTCGAACGCGCGCCCACCTGCCGCACCGACCGCGCAGGCCTGCATGGATCCCATCGCCGACGCTCGCACGCGGCTCGGCGCCGCGCCCACCCTCGCGCTCGAGCCGATCACCGATCCGCCCGACCTCGACGGCGACGGCCAACCCGACGTGGTCCTGCGCAGCCCTGGCGGTCGCGAGTCGACGCATCTGCTCTACGTCGTAGCCGGATCCTGCGCGCGTTTCGTAGGCCGGATCGAAGCGTTCATGCTCGACTGCGACGGCCACGTCATCCACGGCCTTTGCGATCTCTGGGTCGACACCTGGCTGATGCACGGCGATCGTTTGCGATCGCGATGGACCTTCGATGGCACCGCGTACCAGCGGATAGGCGACGGCGAGTTGGTGCCCGGCCCGCGCAAGCCACCGCGACCCTGATGCGATGCCGTAGATCGCTGCGCTGCGCCCTGCGTTACGATCTCGTCGTGCAGATTCTGTCGATACTCGCGCTCTTCGCCGCCTGCGGCGCCGAACGCTCGAAGCCGCCGACATCGGTCGAGCCGATTGCACCGCCCGCCGCGCCCACCGTTCCCAGCTCACCACCGCCCGCCTACCAACTGCGCTGGGGCGGCATGTCCGTCCG
>JAYVWH010001057.1:0-4344 GCA_043786265.1 Kofleriaceae bacterium
GCTCGGCTGGCTAGCGGCGTTCAGGTCGGCCGAGGCCGAGGCGCTGATGGTCGGCGAGGGTGCACCGGTTTTGCACGACCGTGATGCCGGCCTCCTCGAGCTGCTTGGCGGCCTCGTCGTGCTTGATGCCGAGCTGAAACCACACGACCTTCGGGCGCGGCGTCATCGCGAGGATGTCGTCGACGTGCGTCGGAATCGCGTCGGGACGACGGAACACGTCGACGATGTCGATCGGTTCGCGGATCTCGCTCAGCGTCGCGCGGACCTTCTCGCCAAACAGGGTCTCGTCGATAAACGCGGGGTTCACTCCGATGACGCGATACCCCTCGTCATGCAGGTACTCCGGCACGTAGAACGCCGCCTTCTCCGGTTCGCGGTGGATTCCCAGCACCGCGACCGTCGGCGACGCCGTCAAGATCTCCCGCAGCCGGGCGTCATTGATGGTGGCCATTGGTAGATTCTGCCCTTTCACCTCAGCGAAAGGGCAGAACCCCCTTTCAAACCGTGCATGCAGATTTCTAGCACACGGCTTACCGATGGTTTTCTTGGTGAGGGCATCACGGGCGCGGAATGCTCGCTTGGCCTCGACCCATAGCTCGCCTTGAAGTTGGTGAGTGTGTTCAATCTGGCGATCGTCATTGTCATAACGATGGCGTAGGATCGATCCGTGGGGTCGTCTGGAAAGCGGACACGCGGTCCAAATCAGCAGACGCCGTGGTCGCGCAAGCCTGACGACCCGGTGTCGGTGCTGCGCCTGGCCGTCGATACGAGCGACCCGCTCCAGCGCGCCCGCATCGAGGCGATGTTTGGGAGCGCCTACTCGATCAAGCGTGCGCTGCAGCGCGACACACGTGATCGCTGCCGAGCGTACCGAGCAGCGCCCCACGAACGTGCCGCCGATCCTGCCGCCGTGCGCGATCGACTCGGTCTGTCACGCTCCGCGCTCGAGCACGCGGCCTACGCGCACCTCGACGCGGCACCGCACCTGCGGCGATCGGTCACCAAGGCGCTCGGGTGGCAAGACACCCTGTCCGAGTCAAACGACCTCTGCGCCCGCGATGGATCCTTTGTCGCATGGCTCACGTCCACACCCGACGACTGTGTCGCGGTGGCTCGGCGAAGCGTCGGCACGGCATCGTGCGCAACCCTGAATGAGACTGGCTTGCGCCAGACCACGTCAGACCGCGCACGACTGCGAACCGACATGTCACGTAGGTACGCCACAAAGTGGCGTATTTATGGGACAGCTCTTAGACAGAAAGGGTGACCACGTGGACGTGGACACGTGGGTGCGGGTAGTGATCTCGACTGCACTCGCAGCGTGCTCGTCGAGCACACCCACTGCGCGCGAGCGCGCACTGGAGCGAATCCCCGCGCAAGCACAGCTGATCCTGGCGGCCGACGGACCTGCGCTAGCGACGACGACATTCCGCAGGGTCGTCGACTCCCTCACGCCTCACCTTCCGCCGAGCCTCGCGTGTGTGGTCGAAGCAGCGACTACGAGCCAGGCGATCGCGGTCGGCGTGCAGCTGCACGCGGGTACGACGATCGTGCTCGTCACGCGCGCGACTGTCGATCATTGCCCGGCACTGAGCCGGATCGCGAGCGACACGTGGACCGCGACGATCGGTGCGGGGACACCAGCGGTCGATCGCGGGCACTCCGTTCTCGCTGCACCGACGTGGGCTCGTGCGCGCCCGTATCTCGCGCGCGAACCGGTCGCGGTTGCAGCCGAGCTTCCCGACATGCGGCTGGTCGGTGTAGCGCAGCCCGAGCCGATCGATGCGTGGCTCACGATCGATGCTGCGGAAAGTGCCGGCGTGGAGCGCACGATCAAGGCGATGGTCGATCGGTGGCGCGCGCCTCCAACGAGGACGGGCTCTGCGGGTAGCGCAGATGCGATCGATCTTGCCGCCAAGCTCGAGCTCACGCGCAAGGGCACGCAAGTCTCCGTCCAAGCCGACGGTCTCGTCGCCGAGGATTTCGTCACGATGCTCGGCGACACGTTGCGCCTCGCAGAACCATCAGAGCCAGTCGCCGCGGCCGCGACCTTTGCGTGCCCGTCGCAGCCGGTCGACGGCATTGTCAGTTGTCACGACGGGACGCAGTACAAGGTCAGGTCCGTCGAGGAGACCGTGACCGATCTCGCGAGCCTCGCGGCTGTGCCTGTGATCGAGGGTGGCGACATCGTCGGGGTCCGGATCAGCGGCGACCCGGGGAAACTGTTCGCGCGCGGCGACGTGATCCTCGGCCTCGATTCGCATCGCATCACCGACCCAAAGCAGTTCAAGGACCTCGCCGGTCACCTCGACGGCAAAGCGAGCATTGCGGTCCGGCGGGGGCGCATCGAAGGTGTTTTGCAGCTCACGGAATGAGGCGATCTGCCTCAGCTGGTCGCTGCAATAGCGCTGCGATCGGGTTCGTTGCATAGTCGCCGCTCATGCGTTCAGCCCTGCTCGCTGCTGTTTTGATGGTCGTTGCGTGCGGCAACGACAAGCCCGCTGTCGAGACGGCTCCCAAGCCTGCGCCCGTCGCCGATCCGACGCCGGTCGCCAAGCCGCCCGAGCCACCGCCGTCCGACCCGACGCCCAGCGATACGGTCCGCGGCGCCGGCGGCGTGGGCGTCAAGGACACAGGCAGCGGCGATCCCCACGGTGACTTCGTCAGCACCAAAGGGCCGATCGACACTGGCAAGGAGCCGGCGTCCGCGATCGCGGCTGGCGGTCACGACTTCACCGCCGAAGGCAAAGCCCTGCTGACCGTCGGTGCGTGCGGCGAAGGCACCGCCCCGTCCACCGTCCCCGAGAAGCAGTTGACCAAGCACTGCGACGTCATCAAGAAGGCGCAGGAGGATTACGTCACTGGTTGGGTCAAGCTCGCGCGCGCGTTCTTCGAGGAGAAGGTCCCCAAGGACGTGCCGAAGAAGGTCGTCTACCCGTTCGCGGGTGGTGACCTCTCGACCGCGCTCACCGTCTATCCCGACGCCGACGAGATCACCACGCTCTCGCTCGAGCCCGCTGGTGATCCGCGTACCCTCGCCGTTCTCACCGGCAAGGATCTCGAGCGCGCGCTCGGCAAGGTCGAGTACGAGCTCAAGTTCCTCTACCGCGTGAACTTCAGCAACACGCTGAACATGATCGAGGCGATGCGCGGTGGAGCGCTGCCGACCCAGCTGATCTTCGGCCTGTCGGCGCTCAAGATTCACGGCTTCGAATTCGTCGCGTTGCGCTACTTCAGCCTGCAGGACGACGGCACGATCCACTACCTCGACGATGCCGACATCGCGAAGGCCGGTGACCCGACGAAGGCCTCGAGCGCGCAGGCGCGCAACATGGTGTTCTCGAATGCCGAGGTTCAGTTCAAGCGCCCCAACGGTCGCATTCAGGTGTGGCGCCACATCCGCGGCAACCTCGGTAACGAGGCGAGCAAGGGCATCGGTAACGGCCTCAAGCAGGATTCGCGAATCGTCAAGCACCTCGAGAGCAAGGGCACGATCGCGGGCATGACCAAGGCAGCGAGCTACCTCCTCTCGTGGGACTCCTTCTCGATCATGCGCAACTACCTCATCGGTCACGTCCAGTGGATGGTCTCTGACGCAACCGGTGTCGCGCCGAAGTGGGGCAAGGCCGCGGGCTTCGAGTACGAGACCTACGGTGGTTTCAAGAACCCGCACATCCCGGCCGGGACCGGTATCGCGGCGGACTGGCGCGAGGAGTTCAAGGTCCAGCCCAAGCGCGACCTAGGGTTCCGGTTCGGCTACTACGACAAGACCAACACGAATCACCTGATCATCATGCGCAAGAAGGGCTGAGCTTCGCCCGCCTGGTGCTAGCTGTAGGACAGCTCGGCACAGCATCGCCACGTTCTGGGGTTGCTACCCGACGAATGATCCCGTGGTGGGCCTTGCCAGATAGTTTGATCGCATAGCATCGATCGCATGGGTGAGTGTCCACGGTGCGGGTGCGCCGTCGCGCTGCATGACGGTCGTCCGTCGGTCGCCGCGTCAGGAAACGTCGAGCTGTGGCATGCGAGCTGCTGGTCGATTCGCCACGCACCGCCCGTGGAAGTGGCGGTGGCGGTCGCGGACCCGCCTCTGTTGCGAAAACGAAGGCTTGCGAATGTTTTCGATAGCGGTACGGTCGCGACCGTGAATCGCACTGTGCGCAGCGCCCGCCGCGCGACCGTTGCGGTCGCAGGTCTCGCGTTCGTCGCATCTGCGGGCTACGGCATCACGATGGACCGCAGCGCACCAGCGGGCTCCTCGCTCGCCGCGATCCATGTCGAACCGGTCGAATCGGTCGCGCAGGATGCGGTCGAGACGGCGCAGGAAGTCGTGCCGCCGGT